>JAWOHP010000100.1:0-4977 GCA_046485065.1 Desulfobacterales bacterium
AATCACCATTGTTTCAAATTTGTTTCAGCAATGGGCGGAAACCAGGGCTAACCGCGGAGTACGGAGGGCGTAATCATGGATTTCCAAATCATCATCGATAGTATTCCGCGACTTCTGGATGGGACCCTGGTCACCCTCCAAATTACCGCTTTAAGTGTTTTATTGGGATTTTGTCTTGCCATACCCCTTTCGCTGATGCGCGTTTCTAAAAACCGTCTGATCTCAGTACCCACATACGGCTTTATTTTTTATTTCAGAGGCACCCCTCTTTTAGTTCAGATATTTCTGATTTATTACGGAAGCGGACAATTTCAGGAAATTTTATCGCAAATCGGCCTTTGGAATCTTTTCAAGGAAGCCTATTTTTGCTCAGTGCTGGCCCTGACCCTGAACACAGCGGCATATTCCGCTGAAATTTTCAGAGGGGGGATCCAAGGCGTTCCATACGGCGAAATTGAAGCCGCAAGAGCCTGCGGAATGTCGGGCGCTCTTCTTTACCGCCGAATTGTTCTTCCTAAAGCAATTCGAATTGCCTGGCCGGCCTATACAAATGAAATCGTGTTTCTGCTTCAGGCCTCATCATTGGTCTCCATTATTACCCTTATGGACATCACGGGTGTTGCACGGGTCATCTCCGCAAGAAGTTTTGCATTTTATGAATTGTTTATTTTTGCGGCTCTGATTTATCTCGTTTTGGTTTATGGGTTACTTTTTATTTGTAAACGAATAGAACACCGTCTGACAGGTTATCTCAACTTTCAGCATTAACAAGAAGGAGAAAAATGACACAAAAATCTTTTCAGGACTACTATGATGACGATGTCAGCCATTGTTACGGATGCGGGCGATTAAATGACCATGGACTGCATATCAAAAGTTATTGGGAAAATGATCAGGCAGTGTGCATTTTTTATCCGAAACCTTATCATACAGCCATTCCGGGGTATGTTTACGGCGGCCTGATCGCATCTTTGATTGACTGCCACTCGACCGGGACCGCTGCTGCGGCCAAATATCGGCATGAAGGACGAGAAATGGGAACGGAACCATTGCTGCGTTTTTTAACGGGGTCACTTCATGTAGATTATTTAAAGCCGACCCCCATTGAAGGCCCCCTGGAATTGCGATCCACCATCACGGAAATCAAGGGAAGAAAAGTTGTGGTTGAAACGGATCTTTCGGTTGGCGGTGAGGTTTGTGCAAAGGGAAAAGTCGTTGCCATTCAGGCACCGGAGCATTTTCTCAGAAAAAGATAATCGCCTGACCGGCATTAAGTTCTCATAAGTAGGGCCTGAGATCAATTGCGAATATTTACGGATTTCAGAAGGTGCATTTTTGAATCACCATTTTTCTTGACACAAAATTAAATCGGTGATATCAGGCAACCTTTACATCATAGGCACGTAGCTCAGGGGGAGAGCGCTACCTTGACACGGTAGAAGTCGTTGGTTCAAATCCAATCGTGCCTACCAAAAAATAACAATAAAAGAGAGGGGTTGCAGAATCAATGTGACCCCTCATTTTTTTTAAACCATCAATTCGTGCCCAAATCGTGCCTGAGGATACGAAAGATTCTTCGTCGGCCGGGGTTTCCGTGCCAACTGATAAACGATGATGTCGGCCTCCTCGGAATGACGGTCTATAATATCCGGTCCGCACTTTAATTTAGCGCTTATGCCCCCGGCGCCTCCCGCTGGGATGGGAGCTTTCGTTCAAGCGATTCTATACCCTGCCGGTTTCCAGTTGCTGACCGGCATTTCACAGAGAAGTGAGTTGAGAGATATGAATAGTACAAAGAAACCTGCCGATTTCCAGCCGCTGACCGGCATTTCACAGTCTTATCACTCTGTACATTCCAGAAGTGTCTGATATGATGGATGTTAGGATCTTTTTTGATCGTATCCAGCATCACTCTCAGAACCCCCTTTGTAAGGCGAGACGGCAGCACGGCGCGCATGGTTTTCTCTGCCGCTTCAGCCGCCACGGATGCCAGCGTCTCTGCAGACTGCACTGCTGAGTCCGCATGCTTTATTGCTTCCTTCAATTTTGCCTCACTGCTGCCTGCAGCAAGAGTGACATTTTTTTCCTTATCCTCGAACACTTTTTCGGCTGCCTCTGTTTTGCTCCCGGCGTCATCCAAATCAATTTCACTGAACTTATTTTTTGCTTCAAGAAATGCCATCGCCTGCTGTTTCTTTAGCCGATCCAGCTTAGTTCCGACCCCTCTGCTCGCTGTTTCGGTGCTTTGGACCGCGGCCTTCAAATTAGAGATTAAGCCGGACAGTTTCTTTATACTATCCCAGGTGGTTGCATCGTCACTCTTAATACTCTGAGCCAGTATATCGGCCCGGGATATGGCAGCATTCAAATCAGCAACAGTAGAAACGGCTTTGTCCAGATTCAACTGCAGATCCTGAAACGGATCTGCGATTCCTTTTATCCGGCCTGCAATGGTTTTTTCATCCATTGAGCCGGCTGTCCCGATTAAATCGGCGATTTCATTAACAGTACTTTTGACCGCTGCAAGAGCAGCGGCGTCGCTTGCTCCCTTCGCGCTCTCATCTTTAGCAGCCTTTATCCCGGCCTGAAGCTGATTCGATCCTTCCCCCAATACCTCTTTGAGCTCAGTGGCCTTGTCCTTCAGCAGGATAAACCACTCACCACAATTCTCTCCGGCCTCTGCAAGCTCACCGGCTGCGGATTCAGCTTTGGACGCAGCATCCGGCAATTGGTCAAGTTCATCTGCCAATTCTCCAATATTGGCCTGGGTTAAGCCGTCGCCCTTTGTTTTTAAAGATGCCGCTCTGCTCACCAATGTTTCAATTTTCCCACACAGGTTATCAACCTTCACTTTTAAAGACTGGACTTCCTTCTTGATTTTGTTCAGGTGCGGCGTTGATTTTTCAACAGCCGCTTTTGCTTTATCTGCCGGAACTACCAGAGCCCGTATCGCCTCCTGCGTTTTTTGCAAAGCTGCCTGTCCGGCCTTGACATCGTCCTCCTTGGCCAGGTCATCTTCCAGCATCTTGCTCGTCAGCTTGTCTTCGGCGAGAAGATTTTCCGCCTTGGCAATGAGATTGTCGGTTCCGTTTGAAAGCGCTTTCAGCTCCTTATCCACCTCCCCTCCATCCGCCCAGGACACCGAAATGTCTTTACCACCGAGGCTGACCAATTTCTTGCAAGCCTTTTCGCGTGCTTGTGCCGCCTCTTCAGCTAAGGTTTTCAGCCCGCTGACCGTATTTCGCAGAAAGATGATTTTATCCAGCGTTTCAGGTTTGGCCGGGTCGAGTTCTTTGCGAGTATCCTTCGCCGTCCGGGCTGCCTTGATCACAGTCTCGCAGGCAGTTTTCAGCACACCGGCTTGCTTGTATACCTCAAAACGAGAACCACCCGTGTCAAGGCCCATTGACTGCACATTATTGTACTCCTCTGCAACAAGGGTCAGCATCTCGTCATTCCACTTTCCTTGCTCATCAGTATCGACCCCACAGACATCCAGGAAATCCGTTGCATTGCGAACGCCGATAGCTGTCATGCCCGCATGCCACAAAACCTTGGTATGGATGCGCAGTATGGCCTGATCAACCCAATCAACCAGGGTTTGCGCAGCACAAGGCATACGCATCGCCAGACGCACCAGATCAGCCGTGGCCAACGCATGGACATTTAAAATTCCTTCCTGGTAAAATCGTGTATCGTCCCACACAGTGATGTCTTCCAAACTGGTAAGGGGCTGATGACTGGACCATCTTGGTGTGTTGAAATACTTTACGATCTGATTTGCATGTCCCTTATTAGCCTTATCTTTTAAATTTTCCAATAGAGCGGTCACGAACTCAAGGGGGAACATTCCGACGAAAAAAGCCGTAGACAAAGAAAGCCAACCTGCATCCTTTCCAAACAAGGCCATGAAAACCATACCTGCCACCAACCCCCAAACCAGCCGGATCGAAGCATAGAAATATGCTCCGGGATTCAGGTCATTGTTTACCCACCGGTAGGTAAGCATGACAATCATGAAAAGCCAGGCACCCACAAAGACCATAGTAAATGGAGTGAACTGGGCCAGTAACTCGGTAATCTGTGAGCTTCCTCCACCCTGTACAATGAAACCGACCAATCCGTTGGTGCCTTTTGCAAAAATGGTGTAATACCAGCCAACCAGGCTGAGCACACTTAGAATTATCAGGGGTATGAGGTACTCCCGGCTGTTGAACGTATGCCGGTTAAGCGTTTCAGTATCTGCCAGATATGTGATCTCTATCTTCTGTGCTTCTGTAAGCTTTTTTCCTTTTAATTCTATGAATCTCTTGAAAGACAGCGATGCGTCCTTCAATAACTTCACACGTTCGTCAGGGATATCATAAGTCATGGTTTCTGAGGAAATAACAAGTTCACGAGCAATGTTCGCTCCTTCGATGGTAAGATCCCTGGAAAGCTTGGCTGAAGTCCGAAACCGTTCCAAAAGATTCAAATCGCCGAGCAGGTCAAGACGGTCATTGACAATCTGTTCGCGTTTGGGGACGATGAATGAAATGTAGAGCAGCCAGGGCATGTAAAGAAACACAACAAACAGCAACCCAACCATAAACATCGGGATTCCCAGGTCGGGCCTGAGGGCTTCAGCAGCAAGCTGAAGTCCATGGGCTTTGTCTTGAATTTCATTAATGCGCCATGATTGTTTTATATCGGCATTGGCAAAATCCACCTTATTTGCCTCATTCTTCAGCTCATTAACCAGAACCGACATGTGGCGAATTGTTCTCCGGATAATGTTCCGGGTCTGCATCTCAAAACCGCTGCCCAGCCCTGCCTCGCCCGTTATTTTACTTAATATGACAGCATTATGGAGAACTGATCCCTTTTCGGGTTTTGTGGATGTCCCCGTGGCTTTCCGCAACTTCTGTATTTCTTCCTTAGCGTCACTGATAGCATTCTTTATTGCAGTTTTGTCTACGTCGTTCATCGTGGCAAGGG
>JAWOHP010000073.1:0-5382 GCA_046485065.1 Desulfobacterales bacterium
CTCTTGTCATACTGTCTTTTGCCTTTTGCCAGGGCTATAGAAATTTTTACTTTTCCGTTTTTAAAATAAACCTTAAGAGGGATCAGAGAGTGCCCTTTATCGTTAACCTTGCTGGAAAGCTTGTTTATCTCCTGCCTGTTTAAAAGAAGTTTTCTTGTTCTCAAAGGATCGTGGTTGCCGTAATAAGCAAAAGGGCATGGGCCTATGTGCATCTGATGAACAAAGATCTCGCCGTTTTTTATTTTAGCATAGGAATCCTTCAGATTGGCACGGCCAAGTCTGAGTGATTTTACTTCTGTTCCAAGAAGCACCAGTCCCGCTTCATATTCATCTTCTATAAAGTAGTCATGCCTTGCCTTTCTGTTTTCGCTTATTATTTTGTAGCGCTCTTTTTCCAATATTGATGATCCAGTTTAATGTCCTAACATCTCCCCGAACGATGCCTCGACAAGTTTTATCACGTCCATTGTTGTGGTCTGTTTCAGGGCTTCCTTTATAAAACGCCGTGCATCTTCAACCTTAAGCGATCTTATCATGTTCTTTACGGCCGGAATCGACTGAGGATTCATACTCAGCTCATCTATGCCGAGTCCAAGCAGAACCGGTACATTGAAAGGATCTCCTGCCATTTCACCGCACATGAAAACTTTTATGCCTTTTTCCTTACCGATATCGGTTACATGCTTGATCATGCGCAGAATAGCAGGATGAAACGGATGATAAAGATGCGCGACCTCCCTGTTTCCCCTGTCGATTGCAAGGGTATACTGGATAAGGTCATTTGTGCCTATACTGAAAAAATCGGCTTCCTGCGCCATAGCATCCGCCATTATAACAGCAGACGGGACTTCTATCATTATGCCGAATTCAATATTTTTATTATAAGCCTTTCCTTCCTTCTCAAGTGAATGCGCAGCCTCGTTTAAGAGTTTTTTTGTATCGCGGAGTTCATCGAGGCTTGATATCATGGGAATCAGGATCCTGACATTTCCAAATGCAGCGGCTCTCAGTATCGCTCTTAACTGTGTCCTGAAAATATCCGGCCTTTTAAGGCAATATCTTATAGCACGGAGACCCAAAGCCGGATTTGCTTCTTGAGAACCGTTTGAGTTTGCGACAGCCTTGTCTCCGTTTATGTCGAGGGTACGGATTGTTACCGGCCGCTGGCCCATGACTTCAACAACATCTTTATATTTATCAAAAAGTTCGTCTTCGCTCGGAAATTCGTTTCTGGAGAGATACTGGAATTCAGTTCTGTACAGGCCTATTCCGTCACCGCCGTGATCCAGTACAGATACAACTTCTTCGGGAAGCTCTATGTTCCCCATTATCTGGAGGCTTAATCCGTCTAAAGTCTCCGCTTTAAGATGACTGCCACGAGACAGAAAAGCCCTGTGCTCTTCAAACCTGGCTTTAAGCTCCATGTACTCGCTTAGCGTCTGATCAGTCGCGTTAAGGATAACGATGCCTGTTGTTCCGTCTATTATTATCCTGTCGTCATTATTTATTATTTGAGTTGCATTTCCCAGCCCAAGAACAGCCGGAACTTCAAGGGTGCGCGCAATTATACTTGTATGAGAAGTTCTCCCTCCACGGTCTGTCAGAAAGCCCATTACCTTGTCGAGTTGAATCTGGCTCGTATCTGCGGGGGAAAGATCCTTTGCAACCAGGATTACCCGCTTGTCTATATTGCCGATATTGATTTCTTCAGTTCCTATAAGAAATCGAATTATACGGTCTGAAACATGGGTAATGTCATCGGAACGCTCTTTGAGATAAGAGTCTGATATATTATGAAAAAGCATCTTTATGCCGGATACCACTTTTTTAAGCGCCCATTCGGCATTTACCCTTTCATTTTTAATGGTTTCGATGGTTTTGTCATAGAGCATCTTGTCTTTAAGGAGCGCTACGTGGGTTTCAAGTATGCCTGTATGCCGACGCACATCTTCCGGGGCATTATCTATTATTGCCCGAAGTTCATCGGTGGCATTTTTTACAGCCGCCTTAAAGCGCTTTATTTCACTGTCCAGGTTTTTCCTGCTGATAAAATATTTCTCAACAATATCGATTCCTTCTTTATCAACAAGGTATGCCTTTCCTATACAAATGCCTGGTGACGCGCCTATTCCGATAAGTCTGATTTCTTTTTTTATTTCATGATCGGGCATGATGTTGATTATTCTCCAAACCCTTTTTCAACCAGCATTACGATATCATTCAATAAATCCAGATCAGATTCATTGTCCGTTTCAAATGTTATCATGGTTCCCTTTGAACAGCCTAATGTTAGTATGTCAATTATGCTGGAAGCGTCCACCTTTTCACCGTCTTTTATAATCCATATTATTTCTTCAGCCTGCATGGCAAGTTTTGCAATCTTGGCTGCTGCTCTTGCGTGAAGCCCGAGTTCGTTTGTTATCATTGCACTCTTTGAAAAATTGCTATGTTCACTGTTCATAAACCAAATTTTTTTGAGATGATCCTATAAAATTAAGTAAGACAAAGATGGCATAATGAAAACAGTAACAATGCTGGGCTCTCTTGTCAATCCGTAATAAATCGACGGCTTCCTAAAAAGTCATTCTGCTGTGTTGCACTTCATTTTTCGTCGTTGCAGCGTACTAAAATGTACGCACTCTTCGGGCCCCGCGTTTGCGGTATTCCTCAAGATTAGTGCGCCTTGCATAATGAGCTTTTTACTTTGCCGTCTTAAATTGTAGCTTTTTCCGGAACCATAATCTGGGACCATCATCATTGACAGTTATAAAAATAGTTGATACAAAAATCCTGCTGTCTGCCTTAGATTTCTATAAGCTGTAGTTAAATTTTTCATTCGGTTAGGAGGTTTAAAATGGTTGAGAAAATTCTTATTTTCGGAAAGGATACCTGACCCTTCACAACCGCCGCTCGTGAAGCGTATTCAAAAAGCGGTAAGAACTTTGAATATATCAATGTTCTTTCCGGTGTCGGAAATCTCGAATCTATGTTGAAAATATCAAACGGCGTTCGTAAAGTGCCCGTTATTTTTGAGAAAGGTAACGTTGTAATCGGTTTTGACGGTAAAACCTGACGTATTTAGTTTTGCCCGGCAGTTTGCCGGTTAAATCTTGGTTCCTGGTTTCTGGTTCATAGTCTATGGTTTATGGCGCGTTCAAAAGCTATAAAATCAGTACTTGCGTAAAAACCGTAGTCCTTCAGTATTTGATATCAGACGGATAGGGGTAACAATGGAGAAACAATTTCTTATAAATGAATTTTCGATAACGGAATCGTGGCGCCTTTTCAAAATAATGGGAGAGTTCGTCGATGGGATAGAAGCTCTTCATGATATAGGGCCGGCTGTAACAATTTTCGGTTCGGCGAGAATCAAACAAGATGACCCGGTTTATAAGAAAACAGAATTGATAGCCGCTCTTTTTGCGAAAAACAACTTCGCAGTCATAACAGGTGGCGGAGGCGGCGCCATGGAAGCAGCCAACAAGGGTGCCGCTGAAGCAGGCGGAAAGTCTGTAGGTCTTAATATTGTTCTTCCTTTTGAGCAAAAACCGAATGACTATTCCAATTTGAAGCTTGAATTCAAGTATTTTTTTATCAGAAAAGTTATGTTCGTAAAATACGCCTATGCATATATTATCATGCCGGGCGGATTTGGGACCATGGATGAACTGTTTGAGGCTGTCACACTTGTTCAGACCCACCGTATCAAACCACTGCCCGTGATCCTTGTCGGATCCGATTACTGGGGCGGACTCAAAAAATGGATTAAATCCAAGCTCTTTGAAGCAAATATGATTTCATCTAAAGATATTGACATACTTCAGATTATTGATGATCCTGAAGAAGTTGTAGATACTGTCAAAAAATTCGTTATTATTTAAACCATGACTGAAAACCCCTCCTATTCAGATTTAAAGAAGCAGAACCTGGCTTTAAGCTTGGAATCACAAAGATGCAAGGTGGCGGAAGAAGCTTTTCATCGCCAAAATGCATACTTGAAGGCCCTCCACGACACCTCCCTGATATTGATAGACAAAATAGACAAGGAAGAATTGCTGGAGAACATACTTGAGAGGGCTACTTCTCTCACCGGAACGGAACATGGCTATATTTACCTGTTTGAACAGGGCGGTCAACAGATGCAGATGCGGGTAGGAATGGGTTTCTTTAAAAGCCAGTTGGGGCGGCGGGTTGTAATGGGCCAGGGTATGGGCGGACAAGTATGGGAAACCGAATCGCCGGTACTGGTGGATGATTATAAATGTTGGCCTGGTCGCATTCCTGATAAGGTTCTCGATGCGTTGCGTTCAGTAGTTGGAATTCCTCTAAAATCTGATAGTCAGGTACTGGGTGTTATAGGTCTTGCACATGTTGATATAGATAAAAGATTCAGCAGTGAAGATATTACCGTTCTGGAACAATTTGCCGCCCTGTCTCTGATTGCCCTGGAAAAGGCCAGGCTTTACGCCGATGTGCGCCGGGAGTTAGCCGAACGCGAACGCACCGAAGTTATTTTGCGCGAAAGCGAGGAGCGCTATCGAACCTTGCTGGAATCTTCACCTGATCCGATTGTAGTATATGACATGCAGGGAGTTGCAACATATGTAAACCCGGCATTTGAGCAGACCTTCGGCTTGTCACGGGATGAACTTCTCGGCAAGCAGATCAATTTCGTACCTCAGGAAAACTGGCCGGAAACCAAAAAAGCGATCGAAAGCATGCTGAGCGGTAAAAAAATTAAGCTTTTCGAAACACGGCGTCTCACCAGGGATGGAAAGATACTGGATGTTCAAATCAGTTCCACCCTTTACCGGGAGAGTTCCGGCAAGCCGGTGGGCAACATGGTTATTCTCAGAGACATCAGTGCCCGCAAAAGAGCTGAAGAAGAACTGAAAAAATACCACGGCCACCTTGAAGAACTAGTCGCGGAACGTACAGACGAACTTGCCCGCGCCAATCTGAAGCTTGAGAAGGAAATCGAAGAGCGGAAACGGATCGAAAAAGCATTGCGCAAGCGCGAAAAAGAACTCCAGGCTCAATCGCATCACCTGGAAGAGGTAAATACAGCCCTCAGGGTGCTGCTCAAACAAAGGGAGGAAGATAAAAAGGAATTAAGTGAAATCGTTTTAAGTAATGTTCAGGAACTTGTAAGCCCCTATCTGCAGAAAGTCATAAGCGGACGACTTGATACACGCCAAAGGACATTGGTGCGAATTCTGGAAACAAACCTGAACAACATCATTTCGCCTTTCATCAGCAGGCTTTCATCAAAACTCGTCCATTTAACTCCTGTGGAGATCCGCGTGTCAGGTCTTGTTAAAGAGGGCAAGACCAATAAGGAAATTGCTGAATTATTGCTGATTTCAAGAAATACCGTTCTAT
>JAWOHP010000092.1:0-5142 GCA_046485065.1 Desulfobacterales bacterium
CGGTGGTGGCTGAGAAGGAATCCGCGCGAGCCTATCTGTTGCGCAAGCTGATCGACGCGCAGGAAGACGAGCGGCGCCGCATCGCCCGGGAGCTCCACGACGGCGTGGGGCAGGTATTGACCTCCTTCATCGTCGCCACCAACATGTGCGCGCAGATGGATGACCTGGTCGCCGTGCAGGGAAGGAACGTAGAGATGGGCAAAGTGGCCATGGAGACTCTGGGCCAGGTGCGCATGCTCAGCCGCCAACTGCGGCCGAGCATCATGGATGACCTGGGGCTCGAGGCCGCCCTGGAACGGTACGCCGACGATTTCCCTCCTGCTGTATTCAAAACAATTCTATGATCTTGTTAAACTCAGACTCACCGATAACGGCATCCTGCAGCAGTGGTTTCCCGGCGGGGAACGTAAAATTCTTGAAGCCGTTTCCAGGACTCTCAAAAACGAGTTCCCGTTTGTTCGCGCGTTCCTTTCAATTGAAGGATGGGGGTATCATTTTTTAGCCTCTAATAACCCTATTGAAATTCCTACGGTAGAATCAATGATTCAAAAGATGCCTCTTGAGGCTCAAGAAGATTTAATGGAATGGTATCCGGGAAAAACTTTGCAGGAAACAGTAACGCAAATTCTAAACAAAGAGGTGTCTGTCGATTCATTAATCGGTACAGACCTCTCTGTTATAATAACGGACAACAAACCATATAATGAATATTATTATCTGCGCCGAAAGTGGGCATATATCATAAAAAAGTTTAATCGCTTTTTTAATTGATATTGATATAATGATAAGAGATATAAATGAGGAATCCGATATAGTGAAAAGCAAAACTTTATTTAAAAAATATTTTTTAGCCACGGCATTATTTTTTCTTGCGATCTTTCTTGTTCAGTGTTCTTTTCAGAAAGTGGTTTTAACTGACAGCGACGAAGTGGAAGTCCTCGTCTCTCGAGTGGCAGCAACTCAGAAAAAAGCCTACCCTTCAGGTGGTTCACTGCTTATAACCTATCCCTACAACGGGTCTATCTTTCCTCCGGAAATTGCTTCACCGACAATTACATGGACAGATGAAGATAAACGATCCCGGTTCTGGCTTATTTCCTTTAAGTTTGAGGACGGGCAGAAACCCATTTTTATACTGACTAATCAGCGGTCATGGATGCCCGAAAGTAAAACATGGGAAACCATCAAAGATCACTCAAAGAAAAAGCCGGCAATTCTTTCAGTTTACAGCCTGATGGACAGGGAATCGGGAATTGTTTTGTCTGAGCATACCGTCTCCATGGGGACATCAACAGACCCCGTGGGTGATTCTGTTTTTTTCCGTCAGATCCCCATCCCCTTTGCTGTTGCAAGCAAAAGCTTCGAGAAGACAAGGTGGCGCATAGGCGACATTTCTTCTTATGGAAAACCGGCTACCGTCATGGACGGGATATCAGTGTGTGCAAGTTGCCATGCCTTTTCTTCCGACGGGAAATGGCTGAGCATGGAATATAATTATGGGAACGACAACGGCGCCCAGTTTATAACACCAGTCCGAAAAGAGATCATTCTCATGAAAGAGGATTTCTTTACCTGGAGCGATTTTCCAAGACAGGGCGTCATACCTCCGACGCGGGGACTTTTTGGCCGGATGTCCCCAACAGGCCGATATGCGGCCGCATCGGTAAACGAGATTTCTTATGCTGCGGTAATGGACGACATAGGATATTCTCAGCTTTTTTTCCCTACATTCGGCGTTATCGCCATATATGACTCGGGCAGCGGTTCAATACAACTTCTTTCCGGCGCCAGCGATTACAGTTATGTCCAGGCGAATCCGATCTGGAGCCCCGATGAGAAAGAACTTCTATTCTGCAGGGCAAAGACTAAAAATGAACTGCACAGTGACATCCGGAATGTTACAACAGTATTCGAGAACAGAGATATTCACCAGTTAAACGAACTTTACAACATCCGGTTCGATCTTTACAAAATTCCGTTTAATAAAGGGGGTGGAGGTATCGCTGAGCCTCTTGAAGGGGCATCGGATAACGGAATGAGCAATTACTTTCCCCGCTACTCACCGGATGGAAAGTGGATTGTTTTCACCCGGAGCCGATCGGGGATAATGCTCCAGCCGGATAGTGAACTCTGGATCGTTCCCGCCGGAGGAGGAGAGGCAAGGCGGATGAACTGCAACCTTAAATATTTCAATTCCTGGCACAGCTGGTCATCCAACGGCCGATGGCTTCTGTTCAGCTCCAAGGCTAACGGACCATATACGGAAATATTTCTGACACATGTGGACGAGAACGGGAAAGACGCGCCACCCGTAGTTATCTCACGTTTCAATGATCCGGGTTATGCGGCAAATGTTCCCGAATTTGCTCCCATACCTGCCGACGCAATCCGGAGTATCAGAATCATAAACCCATGAACGCTCAATGTTTTGTTCAATCGGATTTTTAAGGGATAGTTGGAGGTCATATGCGAACGGATTTGAGATTTTTGGGAACTATATTATTAAATTACTGAGCGTCAAAAATCACAAGGCTTTGAGAGCGTTAGCTCTAACCTTCTTGTGATTTAGCGAGGTAATTTAATAATCCCCAAAAAGCTCATTAAGTGAGCATATTTCGACTTCCAACTAATCCATCAAATTTTTTACTTTAAATTACAATCGAGCCTCTCGGGAGCCACATCAATAACCTCTATCTTGCTGCTGCCGATTTTCTTCCCGTCGAGAATTTCCGCAAGCTCCTCGCTTGTCCCCTTGTAAAGAAGATCAAGAACAAGAACTCCGCCGGTTTTATTCCACCCTTCTTTTTTACTGCTCGCAACCTTATCAATCTTTTCAATGGTTGCAATGACCATCTTGGAATCCTGGAAAGATTTTACTCCTGTTATATGCACCTTCAGAGGAGAGCCGTTATTGAGGAATCCCTGAAAAGAATTTGTTATGGCATCAACAAGATATTCATCCACAGCCTTCCGGACAGATGCCTGTATTGCATTTGTAGCCCCGGTAAGAGGACTGATATGGGCAGAAACACCGTTCTTCACAACGGAACCCAGAACAAGTCCCGTCTGTGTCTGGATAACCTTTAACTGGAGGCTTGCCTGTATTGATTTTAACCCCGAACCAGGGTAGGCTTCTCCTGCATCCTGGGCAACCGCCTTTCCGACAATAACATACTGGGCGCCGAACTTCAGCCCGAGAGCCTTGGCTGCTTTAGCATTCCCCGCCATTGCCTGCCTTCCCTGGTTATTCTGCAGGATAGCATCAACCTGGGATTTATCCACAAGCTCAAAACCTTTTTCACCAAGCATCGATGATATTTCGGTCGAAGCAATACCCATTCCAAGATTCTCCATGCTCTTATAATCCTCTTCGACAAGAACCATGAGTTTCGGACGTTCCATGCTCTCAAGGAGAATCTTCATCGCAATAAGGTCATCTTTGATTTTATCAAGTGAAACGGTTGCGCTCACACTGACTCTGAACAGATCGCCCTCTTTTTTTTCCTTTAAAACCGAAAACCTTTTTATATATCCCTGGGTTCTGGAAAATATCTTGTCTTTTTTCAGTTCAAAATTCTCAACCTCTGTCTGTGAGTTTATAAAGACACCCACCGCCTGCTCGACAGCCGAACGCTGGGCCTGGCGTATGGCGTCTTCTCTCGAAATCTGGCTTATTCCTTCGGTCTCTATCGTCCTGTCTTCGGCAAAAGCTCCGTTTCCTGATATCAGCAAACCCGCATATACGGATATAAGCAGTAACAATATCTTTCTCATCAATCTAAACCTTTCACATTATCGACCTGCGTCTTATAGGCAGAATCAAGTTCAATGCTTTTTGAAAACAATTTTTTTGCTTCTTTCCTATCACCCCTGTCAAATGCATCAAGTCCTTTGGAAAAATATAGGGCTGCATCAATATCCCCTTCACTCATTACCTTGGGAGGCTTAAAAGCAACCTTCATGGATTTTGCAATCTTCCCGGCAAGATCCATGGCTAAATTTATTAAACCTCCGCTCTCTCCCACAATAGATTCCGCCATCACCACTTCGCTTGTTTCAACTTTTATGATCCTGGCATCCATACGAACCTGATTTCCAAGCACCATGAAAGAACCGAAAACAATTGATTGCGCTCCGAGTATTTTGCCGGCTTTTACCGCTGTTGACTGATCTACGATTCCGCTCTGGCTCAGCGCTATCTCTTTTAACAAGGCCTGAATCTTATCCCTTTCAATAAGCTGAAGCGATGTGCTGCTGTTTTTAAGATCGGTAATAAGCATGGCCGAAAGGCCCTTGCTCAAAGGATCGTACCGGTCCGGATCAGTTACTGAATTGTTTTCAAAAGGCAAAACAGCCATTGTCTTGGGTGTCTGATCAACAGCAGTTCCTGGCTCATCACTGCCCCCGATCTCTTTCATCTGAACGCCCGCATATCCTGCAACAGGCATAATAACTGAAAAAATGAGGACAAGGGCAATAGTTCTTAATCTATTCATTAAACCTTCCTTCGTATTAAATTTGACGGCTTCGTTTCACTTGAACCCACGAATCCTTGACCCCTTGAATCCTTACAGCCAATTAATGACCTCCGCCGCCACCTCCGCCTCCGCCGCCTCCGCCGCCTTTACCTGCATCCTCAGCTTCTTGATCGGCAGCTGCCTGAGAAGCCTCAACTGCGCTTAATCCTGCTTCAGAACTTGCTGACAGTTGAGCGGCTGACATGCTCGATAAAGAGCTCACCCCCGGAGAACCTGCTCCGGGACATGAATCAAACCCTTTCTGTGCAAGGATGAACATAGGATCTTCCTTAAGAGCCATGGCGAAAAAGTCTTTTGCTTCTTTCCATTTTCCCAAATCAAGAGCGTCAAGAGCATTGCCATAATAAATCAAAGCGTTATATACTTTTGTATGCGGAACGCCGATTGCTCTGTTTTCATCATCGGATAAAGTGATCCCTAGTATTTTGGCGGTATCCCTTACTATAATCATTGGAAGTTCAAAAAATTTATTCTTGTCAACTGAAGCGGAAGCCGATCCCTTAACATTTCCCTTTCCTGAGGAAGCAAGAGTGGTTACAGCTCTTATGCTCCCCGAAGACAGGTTTCCGACCACTATATTTTCAGCCCCAATAAGCTTGCCTAC
>JAWOHP010000079.1:0-21811 GCA_046485065.1 Desulfobacterales bacterium
CTCCCCGCATTTTCCATAAGTATTCTTCCGGGAAGGCCGAACTCGATGGTCGCTCTATCCATCTCACGCATTTCATCAGCTGTTACAATGTACATGGTATGGTCTCTGGTTTATGGTTCATGGTTCCTGGTTCGTTGATTGTCGTTCGCAACTCGTTGTTCGAACTACAACTCACGATCCACTATTCACCATTCACTATTCACTTTTCACTGTTCACTATTCACTTTTCACTGTTCACAGCTCTTTAATCAGAGCTATCATCTCCCTTACAGCCCTTTCCATACCGACTAAAACGGCTCTTGATACTATGCTGTGACCAATGCTGAATTCCCTTATCTCACCAAGCCCCTTAAAAGACGTTATTGTCTTGTAGCACAGTCCATGACCGGCATTGACTCCCATCTTAAGCCTGTAAGCCATTTTTGCTGCATCCTGTATTTTAGAAAATGCCTTTTCTCTTTTTTTGCCTGTTTCAGCATCACAAAATCCCCCCGTATGGATTTCAACCATAGAAGCTCGGATCTTATGGGCAAGTTTTACCTGTTCCGGGTCAGGATCTATAAAAATACTCACAGGGATATCGGCATCCTGGAGTATAGCAACTGTTTCCGCAACTGAACTGCCCTGAATCATCAGATTCATACCCCCTTCAGTCGTAAGCTCGCTCCGTTTTTCCGGAACAAGCGTCACGACGTCGGGTTTTATGCTAAGAGCTATTCTGATCATTTCAGAAGTCGAAGCCATCTCCAGTATTAGTTTTGTCTGAACAGTTCTTCTTAATATCTCAAGATCCCTGTCCTGTATATGGCGCCTGTCCTCCCTGAGATGAATAACTATTCCATCGGCGCCGGCAAGCTCGGCAAGAACCGCTGCGGCAACAGGATCCGGGTATCTGACATTTCCCCTTGCCTGCCTCAGAGTGGCAACATGATCGACATTAACTGCAAGCCCGGCCATATAAAACCTCCGATAATATTTTTTTGGTCTCTGGTTACTGGTTACTGGTCTCTGGTTTATGGTCTCTGGTTCTTGGTTTAATAGGCTGAAGGTAGTTAGACTGAGGCCTGTTAGCTAAAAGCCTTCAGTCTTCAATCTCCTGCTTTTCCCCTTGACCCCTTGAATCCTTGAACCCTTCTTTTCACTTTTCACCATTCACTATTCACTTTCTTTAAAAGCTCTGCGGCTTTTTTTTCCATTTTATTTGCCTGATAACGGTTTCTCTCATGATCATAGCCAAAAAGATGAAGAATGCCATGAATAAGAAGCTCGGTAAACCGTTTCTTTATTCCGACATCGGAGTTATTTCCATCCCTTTCGGCGGTTTCAACCGATATTACCACGTCTCCCAGAAGGTCGTGGCTTATGCCCGGAAAATTTACATCCCGCATTGGAAATGCAATTACATTTGTAGGACCTTCCCTGTGAAGATATTGTTTATTCAGCTTCGCGATCTCTTTGTCATCGACAATCAGAATAGATAACTCGCCGTCAGGACAATCTAAGGCGTTTAAGATGACCTGAGCCGTTTCTCGTATGTATGCCCGACTGATCCTGCGCCTGTTTTGGCTGTTGTTTATCAGGACTCCCATCTTTTCCTTTTCCATTGCCCTTAACCGGAGTATCAGAATATTCAATCCGGTGGTGATATATCCCGTTTAAAATCGTATTGAAGCTTTTTGCAATATTATTAAGATCTTTTAATGTCAATTCACAATTGTCGAGCTGTCCGTCAGAAAAGATATTGTTCATCAGATTCTGAACAAGCCCCTTAACCCTTGCCGGAGTCGGAATTTCAAGTGTTCTTGAAGCCGATTCAACAACATCGGCAAGCATCACAAGACCTGCTTCCCTTGTCTGCGGCTTTGGGCCGGGGTATCTGAAATCATCAATATTTACTTTATCTTCCCCTTTAAGCTGTTTGGACCTGTCATAAAAATATCGTATAATGCTCGTGCCATGGTGCTGCCTGATTGCGTCTGTTATTTCCCGCCCGAGATTGTATTTTTTTGCCAGCTCCACACCGTCTTTAACGTGCGCTACCAGTATCAGGCTTGACATGGAGGGGGCGAGCTTATCATGCTTATTCACTCCATCTGACTGGTTTTCAATAAAATACTGGGGCTTGCTCAACTTTCCTATATCATGATAATAACCGCAGGCCTTGGCAAGGAGTGGATTTGCACCTATTTCCGCCGCGGCGGCTTCCACCATTGAGCCAATTACTACCGAGTGATGGTATGTCCCTGGAGCCTCAATCATGAGTCTTCGCAGAACCGGTTGATCAAGGCTTGATAGTTCAAGCAGCTTTATGTCCGTTGTAAAGTTAAATGCAACCTCTAAAAGCGGAGCAAGCCCTGACGTTATGATACCGGCTCCCACGCCACCTAAAAATGCAAATACCAGGTCCCAAAGTAATTTTGTCCAGGAGAGGTCAGCCAAATAGATGTTCATTGCTATCGCAAGAACCAGATTAAAAGCTCCGAGTTTCACTCCTGCTTTAATAAAAACTTTGCGCTCCCTGCAATTCTGCATCCAGTAAGCTCCCATCATTCCGCTCAGCAGGAAAAAAATCAAAAGTTCAAAACTGTTCTGAAATACAACGGCAGTGCAGATAGCAATGACGACAGCAAGAGGGATTGCTGTGCCAAATCCTATAAAAAGGCATACAAGCATTGCTCCGGAAGCCATCGGGATACCAAGTTGAATCGACGTTGCAGTTATTGAAAGAGGCTCGTTTTGGGTAAGGGATTGGGAAAGTGATAAAGATATTACTGCAAAAATGAAAAACATCAGAACAATGCATGCCAGAAACAGCAACTTCCTGTTATGATCTCCAATCTTTTCATTTTCCTTTTTTATATGAACAACATATATAGTTATGAGCAAAAAAAGCATAATCATCGTTGCTCCGACAATGGTTGCCGATATCTGCTCGTACCTCACTTTTCCCCGCAGAGCCTTCAGTTTGGCAAACTGGATTTCGGAAACCTTCTCACCTTCACGCAGAAGCATTTCACCGGCTTTTATCTTGTAGAGAACGGGATTAATCTCGGCAACAGCATTTTTTATTCTTTCTTCTGTTTCATTTCTGTTTAAAGTAATGTTGGGCTGAATAAGTTGTTTAACAAAATATATTACAAGATTCTTCTTGTTTAAATCCTGATCTTTCAGAAATGTCTGCCCGGTTGCATTGACAATGTTACTTGCTTCTTCAAGACTGTAAAAAGAATTTAATTCGTAGGATATCGACTCGTTTTTCGTTTCAACATCTCTTATTATTATTCCTTTCTCCATCTCATTAATCAAAAAGCTCTTGTTATCTACGACTCCGTTTCCCAATATTTTTGATAAAATACTTATTATTGCATTGGGAATATCCTCTGAAAACCTGTATTTTTCAAGCAATTCGTACATATTACTTGTAATCTGAAAACCGATTATGTTTTCGAATTCGCTTTTCAACTTCGCAGATCTGTCATCGACGGCTGGAGCTTTAATTTTTGATTCAGGAGACAGCAATGCCCCCCCCTCTGTTTCAAAGATGTCTCTTGATTCCCTAAAGGCTGTTCTGATCCGCACGGATAATTTTGATGAAAGGGTTGAATCGTAGTCATAGACGGTCTGAACCTTGCTTGATGCCACTTTCCTGTTCATTTCAGTGGCGTCCTCGTCCTCAACAAAAAAATCTTCGGGAGCCTTTATATCTTTATCGG
Organism: Desulfobacterales bacterium; assembly: GCA_046485065.1. Classification (GTDB taxonomy): domain Bacteria; phylum Desulfobacterota; class Desulfobacteria; order Desulfobacterales; family RPRI01; genus RPRI01. The sequence goes on from JAWOHP010000079.1 coordinate 3,714, forward strand.
CAATATCTCCCGGATTATAGTTATGATTAACAGGAGCAAGGTTACTGTAAAGGATCAGAATAAAGACTACGATAATAACTGAAAGAATCCACCAACGCAGATTGATATTCGAATTAAGAAAATTTGTAACTGATTCATTTGTTTTTTTTATATTCATAACTCTGCTGTAGCACAAAATAAATCATGTTTCGAACTTATTTGTTTTTTCCCTTTTTCGTGTATCTAGATCCTCGTACGCCTCAATTATTTTTTGAACCAGTCTATGCCTTACAACATCCGTTTTTGAAAAGAATACGAACTTAATGCCTTCGATTTTCTGTAAGATATCTTTGGATTCTATCAGTCCGGAGGTTTTTCCGGAGGGCAGATCAATCTGGGTTATATCCCCGGTAATGACAGCCTTCGAGCTGAACCCGATACGGGTCAGAAACATTTTCATCTGCTCGGAAGTTGTATTCTGCGCTTCATCAAGTATGATGAAAGAGTCATTTAAAGTTCTTCCCCGCATAAATGCAAGGGGAGCGACCTCGATTACACCCTGCTGCATAAGGGTTGAGACTTTTTCAAAACGCATCATATCGTGAAGAGCGTCATAAAGCGGCCTCAGATATGGATCGACCTTTTCTGCGAGATCACCCGGTAAAAATCCGAGAGCCTCACCAGCTTCAACAGCAGGTCTTGTTAAAATAATCCTGCTTACCAAACCTTTCGAAAGGGCAGAAATTCCCATAGCCATCGCCAGATATGTTTTTCCCGTCCCTGCCGGACCTATGCCAAACACAATATCATAATTTCGCATAGCATCGATATATTCTTTCTGAGCCCGGCTTTTTGGAGTAATTGATTGTTTTTTTGCAGTTATATAAACGGTATCGAGAAAAATATCCTTTAGCTTCAGCCGGTCATCGCCTGAAAGCAGTTTTATGGCATAATCTATATCATTTGGATATACTGGATAGTTATCTTTGATTAGGCCGTAGAGCTGTTTCAATACGTTTTGAGCAAGATTGGATGAGATAATATCTCCCTCGATAAAAGCCGTATTGCCACGTGCATGTATCTTAAGATCAATTGCATCCGCTATTCTCTGCAGGTTGCTGTTATGCTCTCCGAAAAGCTGCTTGGCATAATTAACGTCCGAAAAAGTCAATTTTGTCAGATTGTTCTCTAAGTTTATTTCCATAAATTTATGTTAAATAAAATAACGACTTTTTTAGTGGATCGTGGTTGTTAGGCATGAGGCGTAAGGCTTAAGGCTTGAGTTATCCGCCAAACGGTATGGCGGACGTCTTTCGGCTCTCGCCTCCTGCCTTCTCTCCCCTTTGACCTCTTCTGTTCACTATTCACTATCAACTATTCACTGTTACATGCTATCACGTTTTTAAAGTCCATTGCAAATAACAAATTTGGATTGGCTTACTAAACTGAGAAATGCCTTGACGGAATAAAAAATACTTTGATATGATTGCAATACTGAAAATGAAGAAATATCAAAAAAATTATAAGTTTATTTTCAATAATGTTATATATTTCACGGTTGCCTAAACTCACAATTGTTGTCCGGAGTTACTCATTACATAATACCTGCTAAAGTCTGTGGCGGCAGATCCTCACGTGGATTAAGTCTTATGTCTTCCAACATAAAGGCTAACAAAAAGGAAACTTATTAATATGTTTGATATTATTTTAATTATAATTATTATATATTGCGTTATCAGAGGTATCTTCAGAGGGATTGTCAAAGAAATTTCATCTCTTATAGGTGTGCTTGGCGGTTTTTATGCCGCCTTCACTTATTACAAGGATGCCGGAATATATCTGAAAAGATGGATATCCGATCCCAATTACATTAACATTTTAAGTTTTTTGATGATTTTTCTCTGCATATTCCTTATAGTCAGTGCCCTTGGAATTATTATCAAATACATTCTCAAGATAGTTTACCTGGGATGGGTTGACCGTGTTTTCGGAGGAGTCTTCGGAATATTGAAAGGTATATTGATAGGCTCTGTCTTATTGATTGTATTTACCGCATTCCTTTCGAAAGATTCAGACACGATAAAAAACTCCTGGCTTTCTCAGTATTTTACAGTAATCACTGACAAAATGATCAAGGTAACTCCAAAAGAACTTAAGAATGAATACCAGACGAGAAGACAGGATATTGAAAAAGCTTGGAAGAAAATCAAATAAATTACAAAATAACGAAGTTAAAAAGATTGATTGAGCTTATAGAAACACTCAGAGGGGAAAATGGATGCCCGTGGGATAAAACACAAACAGCAAAGACGATGGCCATTTACCTTTTGGAAGAAGTGTATGAATTGGTTGATGCTTTAGAAACAGAAAATCCGGACGAAATTTGCGAAGAACTTGGTGATGTATTGTTTCATATTTTTTTTATGGCAAGGCTTTTTGAAGAAAAGGGGGCTTTTGACATAGGGGATGTGGCCGGATTAAACAAAGAAAAAATGATTCGCAGGCACCCTCACGTTTTTGGTTCAGAAAGCGCTAAAGATGCAGGCGAGGTGAGAAAACGCTGGCACACCATAAAGAAGAGCGAAAAGAAACACATGAATCATCAATCTGTCCTCGATTCCGTACCCGGAGGACTCCCTGCCCTCATGCGTGCATACAGAATCTCAGAACGAGCCGCAAGAACCGGGTTTGACTGGGATAATATCGATGGCGTAATGAAAAAGGCCGAAGAAGAGTGGTCCGAATTCCAATGCGCACTTAATAAAAATAACAAGAATGATATTTCCGTTGAATTCGGAGATATACTTTTTACCCTTGTCAATGTTGCGCGCTTTGCGGCAATTCACCCCGAAACTGCATTGAAGGATTCTATAAAAAAATTCGAAACACGCTTCAGGAATATGGAAAAAAAAGTGGCTGAGAGCGGAAGAAACCTTGATTCCGCATCCCGGAATGAACTTGATATGCTGTGGGAGGAAGTGAAAAAGGCGTGAGGCATAAGGCTGAAGGCTGTGAACCGAAATTACTAATAGTCTTCAGCCTAAACACCTTCAGCCTATTATACTATTCACTGTTCACTATATTATGATAGCAATAATAGATTACGATGCCGGAAACCTTACGAGTGTCGCAAGAGCTGTAACTCACATAGGGTATGAGTGCATCGTCACAAATGATATAAATGAGATAGACAAAGCCGAACGTATCATCTTTCCGGGAGTCGGTGCAGCCGGTTCCGCCATGGAAAGCGTAAAACGTCTTGGCCTTGATATCGCCATAAAAGAGGCGTTTTCATCAGGCAAACCGATCCTCGGCATATGTATTGGAACCCAGATCATCATGGAATACAGCGAGGAAAACAACACAAAGTGCCTTGGAATCATAGGTGGAAAAGTCCTGTCATTCAGGTTTGATGAAATCCGGAGAAACGATATAAGCCTCAAGATACCTCACATGGGATGGAATCGGATCATACTGCAGAAGAACCATTTTGTCTTATCCGGTCTGAAAGAAGAAGACGAATTCTATTTTGTTCACGGATATTATCCGGCGCCTGACGATCCTGCTCATTTAATCGGTATAACCGAATATGGAATCCCGTTCGCTTCAATTCTCGGACACAAAAATATAATAGCCACTCAGTTCCACCCCGAAAAAAGCGGAAGGCCCGGACTCTCAATACTTAAAAATTTCTGTGCGTGGAATCCATGTTAAGCAAACGCATAATTCCCTGCCTTGACGTGCGGGACGGGAAAACAACAAAAGGAATAAAATTCAGAGACAACATTGATATAGGCGATCCTGTCGAAATGGCCCGATTTTATTATGAAGCCGGAGCAGACGAAATTGTCTTTTATGATATCACGGCTTCAAGCGAAAAAAGGGGGATAATGATAGACGTGGTAAGGCGCGTTGCCGAAACCATATTTATCCCTTTTTCTGTCGGAGGTGGGATACGCAACATTGAAGATATGCGCAGGGTCCTACTGGCAGGAGCTGAAAAAGTAAGTGTCAATTCGGCCGCCATAAAGAATCCGGAAATTATCACAAAAGGAGCGGAAGCTTTCGGAAACCAGTGCGTAGTTCTCGGCATGGATGTAAAGCATGTCGGGAAAAAAGAGAATATTCCATCAGGATACGAGATCGTTATCAACGGCGGCAGAACCTTTACAGGAATCGACGCTCTTGAATGGGCAATGAAAGCTGAGAAACTCGGAGCGGGCGAGATATGCCTCAACTCGATCGATGCGGATGGTACCTGCGAAGGCTATGAGATTACCCTCACATCCCTTATTTCGGAAAATGTCGGGATTCCGGTGATCGCCTCAGGCGGCGCGGGCAAACCGGAACATCTTTATTATGTTCTGACAAAAGGAAAGGCCGATGCCGCGCTGATAGCCTCGATGGTACATTACGGAACATATTCCATTTCAGGAATAAAATCCTGCCTGGATAAAAGCGGCGTGAAAGTCAGAAAGAACTGGTAGATTAGAGGTGCTTTTCTATACCGCAGAGCTCCTTTGCGATTTTCTGTTTCTTTTTCATGTCAACAAGCCTTCCTATCATGATACGCTGTGCCTGCGGCGAACCAGCTCCGTGCATCGACTCGGTGAGATAGCTTGCGGCAGCAGAGCCCATTGTTATATTCTCTATGAGCCTGAGAATTCTCATTCTATGCTCAGTTGAAACATCAGGCTTTGTCCTGTAGTATTTTTCCAGCCATCTCCCGACTTCGGGCGACCTGAAGTCGACCTCAGAAGGGAGTGTTACCAACAGGCCGCCGGCGATATCCTGTGCAAGCCTTGCAATCTCATATGGGAAACGGGTAACATTCTGCTTATGCACGTTAGCAAGAAGAAGATCAACAAGCCATGTGCCGCACGGCTCCTTGTGGCCTTCCGCCGCACAGGCGATGCAGCCGCAGAAGAGGGTCTCATTAAGTTGATTCATCTCAACGATTTTGTCCTTCACATGGGATGCTTTATCGGAGCCGTTATATTCGGCTATAGTCTTTGTAGCCCCGATAAGGACATCGCCCACCCCCACCTTGCATGCATAGCTTTGACGGTGATACGCAGCGAAATTTTCAACAAGCTGTGTTGTAAAATCGTATTCCCTGTACATGAAGACGCGATCCCATGGAACAAAGACATCGTCAAAAACAACCAGAGCTTCGTGCCCCCCGTAAAACATATTGCCCCTGTCAAAAGTCATTCCTTCCGATTTCCGTGTGTCACAGGACTGGCGTCCTATAATGTAGGTGATTCCCGGCGAATCGCTTGGTACTGCAAAAGATACGGCATAATCCCTGTCCTCCTCCCTCATGGTACGGGTGGGCATCACAATTATCTCGTGGGAATTGACCGCACCCGTCTGGTGTGCTTTCGAACCCCTCACCACGATTCCGCCTGAACGTTCTTCAACGACATGAAGAAACATATCCGGATCAGGCTGAAGGTGCGGAGGAAGCGAGCGGTCGCCCTTGGTATCGGTCATTGCGCCGTCACAGACAAGATCATTGTCCTGGACATATCCGAGGAAATTGAGAAACCGTTTATTGTATTCGGTACCGTATTTCCCGTCTACAGCATGAGTAGTGATAGAGAGCGCATTCAGGGCGTCCATCCCCACGCACCGCTGGAAGCAGCAGGCTGTCAGCGATCCCATGAGCCGTCCCATTTTGCTCTTTTTTACAAGGTCATCCACACTCTGGTGAATATGGGTGAAACGGTTGATTTTTTTGCCGGTAAGATGAGACTTTGCAGTCAAAATATCTTCATAATCCGGTTTATGGGCATACTCATATGTGGCGGCAACAGCATTCATTGAAGGCCGGATGATAGGATCATCCACTACGTTTCGAACCTTCTTCCCGAACATGTATACATTCAGCTTCAGCTTCCGAAGGCTCTCCTCGTAATCTTCAGCATTCATCAATCTTCCCATTCGTTTCATCCTTTGTTTATCCGGGCAGCTTCACACTCACCCCTTAAAAAGTCGTACTTCCGACGGCAAAGTAAAAAGCTCATTCTCGTTAATTTCGAGAAACCAGTTGGAAGTCATATGCGAACGGATTTGAGATTTTTGGTTACCAGATTTTTAAATTACTTAAGCGTTAAAAATCACAAGACTTTGAGGGCGATAGACCCAATCTTCTTGTGATTTAGCGAGGTAATTAAAAATCCCCAAAAAGCTCATTAAGAGAGCATATTAAGACTTTTTACGAGTCCATCAAATCTGTCAGAGATTCTTTATAAGGAACTCGGAATCGATCAGGGATATCTCCCGGGAAATCTTTTTCCCGCTCTCATCAATAATATTATAAACATAATTCTTATTTTCCGTAATTGCCTTATCTTTACCCTTATATATTCCAGATGCAGGTTCGCGCCCGGTTTGAAGTCCATTGCCGCAATCAGCGGAAAATCTTCGAAAGTTGGCAAGAGTATCTCTTTCCGTCTCATTCGCCAACCAGGCCCCCTGCAGCGGGGTTGGCGCATGCTGTTGCGGTTCAATAGCACTTTTACAAATATCGTCTATCCTGCCCGTGATATCTTTTATTATTCTCTCTGCAATTATGTGACTGTCTGCCTTGGAAACAGGTTCGCCATTGCCTGAAGGCGGATTCACTTCACAAGATAGTTCTTTTCTATCTTTCCCGTTACTTAACTTGTCCACATAAACCTGCATTATTTGATGTATCTGATAACTTGAAAAGCGCATCTGTTTTGTTTTACCTCGGATTCTGTTTATAGTGAATGTCATAAATAATATCTTCGTAAAAAGTCAGAAAATGACTTTTTACATGGCGGGAAAGGGATTCCCCTCTCCCGCCGCTTGAAGTAAATCCAAGTGGTTCCACCCACACCCCAGGTCAGGGCTTACTCGCCCTTGGCCTGATGATGGTCTTTCTACGAGTCCATCATAAATATATTCCGTTTATCTGATTTCGTTACCGTATGATGCATAATAAATTCTTACAAACATAAGATGACTTTTGAATGCTATTTCAGGAAATTCTTTGTAATTAAACCATTTTGCTTCCGAGGCATCATAGCCCGTGCACAATATACCGCTATAACTTTTTACAAGATAGCCAATCATGAGGACAGTATCATACTGGGAACTGGGACTCGAAGTCACTCCCATAAGCATCTCTATCTTACCCTCAAGACCGGTCTCTTCCTTAAGTTCCCTGAGAGCTCCTTCATCAGGGTTTTCTCCAAGTTCAACAAATCCTCCGGGCAGACACCAGAAGCCCTTTTTCGGTTCGACATTCCGCTTTACGAGAAGTACCCTTTCTGCTTCATCAATAGTTATTATGCAGGTAGCCGGAACAGGGTTTTCATAAACAGGCTCGTTGCAGTGTTCGCAAAAAAGGCGCAGCCTCTCATCGCTCAATCTTTTCGTAAGCTTGTTGCCGCAATAGTGGCAGTTGGTCTTTTTCCGCATTAATCGTCGAAATTCCCCTTAGCGCCCTTGTCCGATGTTATTGAAGCCGCACGACTCGATATTTTTTCGTATGTCCATTCCGAGGGGTCTTCAAATCTCTCTGCCTTTGTTCCTGGATCATACGATCCTGCATCAAGTATTTTTTGAATAGCAATCGGCGCGGAATCCCTTCCATTAAAAACGTTAACAATCATATTATACACAAAATCTTCAACTCTTTTTGCCATTCTGTCCCTGATGTTTTTCGGCTGGCTCATTATTTTGTTTTCAAATGCAAGGTTAAGTGACTTGTAGTTTCCTCCTTTCCAGTCTTTTGAATCAGCATAGGCAATCATCTGCGCCCACAGCTCTTCGGAAACTCCTTCATCTTTTACCTTTATAAAATAACCCTTCTCGTCAACTGATGCGTTTCCGTAATCATTGACTTCAAGTCCCCACGAAATCATCTGAAGGGCAGTTGCAACATTTGCCTTCGTTGTTCTGGTTTTTGCGGCTATCTCTCTTAACTTGTCGGAGTTGTTTCCGGATGTGCCGTGTTGTGCTCCTGATATTTTATATTTTTCCAGAGCATCGTGGATACGGACGGTCAGGTCAACCTGGATTCCAAGACCGCTTGCTTCAATGCCATGGGTAGTCCCGTTGTTTAATGCAATCCAATCCGGGAAAATATTATGCGCGTTTAATCCCCGAATCAGAAAAAGAGCCTCTTCAACCGTGGAAAGCCCTGTCTTTCCCTTTATTTCACCGACCTCGGTTTCAAGACCGGCCCAAACCGGAATAAAAGAGTTCAGCTCAATATTTGCCATAAGATTTTTATCATCCGGCATGTGGGATGCGTCAATAGCAATAGAAGTCAGGCCTGCTTCAAAAAGAGTTGGAATCTCTATTTTTGCAGCATCAATATCCTGTGCTTTTTTTATTCCATAGTGGTCTGCGTGAATTGCAACGGGGACTGTAATTCCTAGTTCATTACATAAGGCATCAGCCTGTCTTGCAATATTCCAGTAATTCACCGCACAATATGCGTTTGCTCCACCCTCCGATTTGGCAATCTCTATAATTATTGTGGAATTGGCTCTCTGGGCAGCCTGAAGAACTCCCCGAATTATAATATTGCTTCTCCCGTTGGCAGCCATTGCAATAGACTTGCCTTTGGCCATCATGGCCCTGTCGATAAATTTTCCGCTAACAAGAAGGGCTTTGGAATTCGGAAAAAGTTTTACAACGTTAGGGGGGCGACCTATTCTGACCGCCCTGTCAAAATCCGAAATACCGTTTGTCATATCTGGCATGGCAATATCTCCTTTATCAATTATCAATCAATAAGAATAAACTTCATATTCGGTTTTTTTTCCCAGAATAATATCTATTTTATTCTGCACTCCGATTCTTTCATCGCTTGAAAACCATCTATCCCAGTCTTCGACTGACTGCCATGTACTGATTACAAGGTACTCACTCGGATTGTCAATCCGTTTTAGTGTTTCACCTGAAATGTAACCGGACTGGTTATTTGCGAGCGCTCTCAGCTGTTTCAGAAGAGGAGTTAAATATTTTACCTTGTCATCAGATACAGTTCTTTTGATAATAATTTTAATAGCCATGTTTTCCTCCATGCTTACATAATAATCATATTTATAGGCAACACTAAAAAAGCTGCCGGAATAAGGGTTGTATGAAAAGGGGCTGTAAGAGTAAGAACTATAACGCTGAAAATGGGAATCGATGCTCTTGTATAAAAGTCATATTCGAACGTATTTGATATTTTTATCTTGTTTATGTTTTTCTAATCTCATTTCGTCGATTTTTCAATTTCAGAATTAAACGATTCTGTTTCTGAAACCAGAGATTTCATTTTTGCGGAGTATGCTTTTATTTTTTCGTTATAATCCTGTACCCTTGAATTATATTGCAGCTTCTGCTGGTTTGTTTTGAGTTCACCCTTTATCCGTTCCAATTCTTCTCTCTCTTTTTCAATAGCATTATATTCATCTTCAAGTTCCAGTTTCTTTTTTTTGAGATCCTCTCTTGCTTTATCAAAAATATCTTTTCTGGCCGACTCTGATTTTTTACTCTCGTTTTCCTCTTTCAGATCCTTTGTATCGCCACCCTGTTCTGCCTTCTGTTTTATTCCGGATTCAGAACTGTCCGCATCCGATTCATAACCGGCATATCCCTTTGCTTTTAACCTCTGGTTCTTCGGAACTTTGTTATAATCATCGGTATAGAATACCTTCCCATCCGGATCTGTATATTTATAAAATTCTGCTGAAACAGGACAATAAAACAACAAAACCGTAATAAAAGCTAAATATTTTATTTTATTCATGGATCACTCCCCCTTTTGTGGTTTTATCCGGAAAAGCGAACGCACTCCCTGAAGGCAGGATCAGGGTTAGCGCGCAAATCCCAAATCCAATTATTTCTTGCCGGAAAGACTCCTTTTTTATATCTGTATAATAACCCTGAAATGTTTTAAGTTCAACAAGTTTTGACGGCTTGGTAAAAAGTCAGGATTTTTTTCATTCCAGCATGTGAGTTATGGGATTTCAGACTTACAACGAACTTGTCAATTATGATAAACCAGTTGGAAGTCATATGCGAACGGATTTGAGATTTTTGGGAAACAGATTTATAAATAATTGAGCGTCAAAAATCACAAGGCTTTAAGGGCGTTAGCCCCAACTTTCTTGTAATTTAGCGAAGTGATTTAAAAATCCCCAAAAAGCTCATTAAGTGAGCATATTCAGACTTCCAACAGATTCGTCTGATATAGGCTGCCATTCGCGGCATAAAATTGCTTTTTACAAAGTCGTCAACAATTATTTGACAATAATAGAAAGTAATGTAGACTTTAAAACCTATGAAGATCCCGCGGCAGGCAACCGGGGCGGGAAACGTTGTTGCTGTTTACTTAAAGTGAGAAAATTAATGAAACCTTTTAAACTGTTATATATCCTGCTTTTTCTTTCTGTCTTCTCCTGCATTTCAAAACCTGAAGTTGTTTATGCTCCAAGAGATACGGATTCTGAGCAGGCTCTTTTTTCAAGGGCTGAAAATTTTTTCTATTCAAGGAACCATGAAAAAGCCCTTATAACTTATAAGGAATATCTCGCCCGATTTCCTGACAGTCAGCTTGTTCCTGCTGCATTGATGCGCATGAGCACTATTTACGATACATTTGGACAGAAAGAAAACGCACGAAACAGTTATATGCGCATTATCAACAAATACCCGAACAGCAATTTTACCCCTGATGCAATAATTAATGTTTTGGAAAGTTATTTAAAAGAGGGATTATTTAGAGAAGTAATCTATTTTTTCGATTCCCTCCCCCGAAGCAGCATTCCCGATTCTTACATTTCAAAAATATATGTCCTTATCGGTGACGCCCAGATTCATCTGAAACTCCCGGCAGACGCAGTGGCATCTTACTTATTTGCCCGGACAAAAAGCTTTGATTCTGATCTGAAAAAAATTGACAAAAAACTTCAGGATTCAATATCACAACTCGGAATTGACAGCATCGCATCACTTGCTGAAAACATCAAAGAAGATACTGCAAAAGGATACTTCAAATTCCTGCTCGGGTTGAATTACTTTGAAAAACATAAGTATCGTGAAGCAGCAGATGTTTTGAATGATTTTATAAAAACAATGCCGTCACATAAAAACATAAAGGATGCCAAAAATCTTTTAAGTGAAATATACAAAAAAACAGCCGCCAAACTTCATACAATCGGGTGCTTGCTCCCCTTAAGCGGTAAGTTCAGCGTCTTTGGGAATCGTGCGCTAAAGGGAGTGGAACTTGCATTTAATCAGTTTTCACTCCAGTCCGGATATCCCCAGGTCAACCTTGCAATAAAAGATACTGAATCGGACCCGGAAAAGGCGGAAATTGCTGTTGATGAATTGATAAAGGAAAAAGTTTCCGCGATTATCGGTCCTATGGGATCTGCCGAAACAGTTTCCGCAGCAAAAAAAGCTCAGGCAGGAGGTATCCCGATAATCGTATTAAGTCAGAAAGAAAAAATAACAGAGGCAGGTAATTTTGTTTTCAGAAACTTTCTTACTCCCGGGATTCAGGTCAGGTCACTTGTGGAATATGCCGTACACAAAAAGGGAATAAGCAGGTTTGCCGTATTATATCCAAACGAGAACTATGGAAAGACTTTTACTGCCCTTTTTGAATCAGAAGTTAAAGCAAATGGCGGGAAAGTATTAAGTTCGGAATCGTATGATCCTGCCCTGACAGATTTCACAGACTCAATCAAAAAGCTCCTGACGATTTACAGCCTTTCACCTTTTGAAGCCGTTTTCATACCTGATGCTCCTTCAAAAACAGGTCTTATTATTCCGCAGCTTGCATACCTTGATCTGCGCAATATTTATCTTTTAGGCACAAACCTTTGGCATTCACAGAAGTTTATAGATATGGCGGAAGAATTTTTAGAAGATTGGGTTATAATAACAGAGGGCTTCTTCCTTGAAAACGATTCGGAAGGAGTTAGAAATTTTGCGCGCGATTTTGAAGAAAAATACGGAGAGAAACCCGGATATATTGAAGCTGTCAGCTATGATACAGCCCTTTTGCTGTTTCAGACAGTCAGCATTCCCACTATAAGATTTCCGGATTCTGTTAGAAAAGAATTGAATAATATTACAAATTTTCAAGGACTTACTGGCCTTACTTCTTTTGCCAATTCGCGGGATGCTCAAAAAAAACTTTATATTCTTACTGTAAACGGAGGCAGATTCGTCGAGCTAAATACAGAGTGAGTCTCCGTCTAGTTTTTCAGCGGCCCCTGCCCGGTCGCCTCCAGCACGCTTTGCCAGAGCTTTCCCATTGGATTTACCTGCTTCCTTTTCTCTGCCGATGCGATCATCGGAATATGAACAAAATGGTTGCTCCAATTGCCGACAATGAGCTTGGTCTTCCCGGCCATGGCGGCATGAACAGCATCCCTGCCGAGGAAACTGCAGAAAACATGATCATTGGCATTTGCCGGAAGACTTCTTATTATATAGCTTGGATCTATGTATTTCAGCGATATCTCGATCTCTTTCGCCTTAAAATGTGACGAAATGGAATTTTTTATGAATAAACCGATATCTTTAAGTTTTACATTACCTGACTCATCAACTTCTTCCCGTTCACTCATAAGATATTTTTGCCCGGCTCCTTCCGCTACAACAATTACTGCGTGTTTTCTGAGCTTCAGACGTTTCTCAAGAGATGCAAGCAAACCTTTCGGCCCTTCGAGGTCGAAATCTATTTCAGGGATCAGGACAAAATTGACATCCTGCTGGGCAAGAGCGGATGTTGCGGCAATAAAACCTGAATATCTCCCCATGAGTTTAAGAAGCCCTATGCCATTTGGGTAACCGGCAGATTCGTTATGAGCGCTTTTTATTGCCATCGTAGCAATATCAACTGCTGAATCAAAACCGAATGATCTGGAAACTAAATAAATGTCATTATCGATTGTCTTCGGAACACCGACAACGCTTATTTTAAGTCCTCTTTCAAGTATGGCGTCCGCAATTTTAATTGCTGCTTTAAGCGTTCCGTCCCCACCTATCATAAAAAGAGCGCTTATGCTCATTCTTTCAAGAGTGTCAACAATTTCATCAATCTCCTGAGGACCTCTGGATGAACCGAGAATAGATCCTCCGATTTCAAGAATGTTTAAAACTGTATCCGGCCTGAGATCCATGACATCATGACCGTATTTTGGAATGAATCCCTGAAGGCCATATCTTATGCCATAAATATTCCTGACTCCGTACCCGTAATAAAGCGCCAGAACTATAGACCGGATAATGTCATTCAAGCCGGGACAAAGTCCGCCGCATGTCACAAGAGCGCATCTTAACTTGCTTGGATCAAAATAGATTTTTTCCCTTGGACCGGCCATTTCAAAGGACGGCAGTTCCTTTCCCTCTTTAGCAAGCTTTATAATGCGGTGAGGGTTGACATCAATCAGAACCTTATCATTGTCCGATACATAAGCCTGCCGTTCTTTTCCTCTTTCTTTGTTGTGTGCAAAAGAAGGTATTTTAGCTTCTCCCAGGATCGGAATCTCCGTACTTATTTCAAAATCATCATCATCCATATCAACCTCTTTCGATTAACAAGTTGGTTTCCGGAAGGACAAAAACTATATTGAAAGAACTTTATCTTGTAAATGAAATAAATCCTATCTCCCGTTAAACCTGAAGCTGCCTTTACCAAGAATATCATGAAGATGCAAAATCCCCATAATTTTATTGGCAGGATCCGTAATTGGAAGCACGGTAATCTGAAATTTTTCCATCAGGTACAGAGCATCATAGGCTGGTGAATCGGGTCCTGCTCTCCGGGGATTTTTTGTCATGACATCTTCTGTCTTAAGTTCGTATATAGACTTTTTTTTCACTACAGTCCGTCGTATGTCTCCATCAGTTATGATACCGGTAAGAGTGTTGTCTTCTTTTAAAACTATGGCTGCTCCGAGTCCGCCCGAATCAACTTTACAAATTGCCGCATACAAGCTTGCTCCTTCATAAACAAGTGGCAATGACTCACCTGTTATCATTATATCTTTAACCTTGCTGGAAAGATGCTGACCAAGAACACCCCCCGGATGGATCTTTTTGAAATCACTCGCCATGAAATGTCTTTTGTTTATCAGGACGACAGCAAGGGCATCACCCATCGCAAGCAATGCAGTCGTGCTGGCAGTCGGGGCAAGCCCTAAAGGGCATGCTTCTTTTTCGACTCCGACATCAATAACAATATCGCTCAGCTTTGCCAGGGTAGAGTTTTTATTGCCTGTAAAGGCAATTACCTTGCATCCGATCTTTCTTATAATCGGTACAAGCACATTCAGTTCATCGGTTTCTCCGCTGTTGGAAAGAGCAAGAAATATATCATCCCTGGAAACACCACCAAGGTCGCCATGCATTGCTTCAACAGGGTGCAGAAAAAAAGATCTTGTTCCTGTACTGTTCAATGTTGCGACTATTTTTCTTCCTACAATGCCTGATTTTCCAATTCCGCCTACTATTAAACGCCCTTTCGAGCTGTAAACAAGTTCCACCATTTCAGCGAACCGGTTGTCAATACGTTCTATTAATTTGAGTATCCCTTCCGCCTCAATTTTAAGAACTTCTATTGCCTCATTTATGATCATGTTTTTTCTTCCGGTATTCAAAAGTGTACACTGACCTCCATTCCCGGCGCGGGCACAACGGAGCCTCTATAGCTTGTCAATTTTTCTAAAATAAATCAAGCGCTCTTTCTGCCTTAAGGGAAATTTTTCACTCAAATCCTCGAACCATTGAACACTGTATAATCAACTTATTTGCTGGTGATCTCATTTTTTTAAATATTTTATATATATTTTAGTTGACAAAGTGTAAAGGCTTAATTATATTACTTCCCACATAAAAAATTGAAAGCTTCGGAAAAAGGCTTGGAGGATTTCTCAACCAGCCTTTTTTTTTAGTTTTATTACTATAGAAGGGTGGTGAAAAAAATGGTTTGTACAACAGTAAGAAAAAACAAGGAATGTCCATTTATGACAGCTAAAGGATGTTCATACAACGGCGGAATCTGTCATGAGTTGATTGAAAAGTGCACGGGCTGCGGCCGCAGCACGGAATATTCATCAGCCTGGTACTGCTCAACCTGTCCTGATCCGTCTTTGAAATGGAAAAATGGCAATTGCAACCTTGCAACGCATGTCGTTGCAACTCCTGCTGAAGCAAAGGCTAAACTCAATCCTCTTAAAGCATCCAAACGGGGAAGCCGGTAACAGAGGTAACGCTGATGGGACACAACTTATAACCCCGCTCATTTGTTTGAGCGGGGTTTTTGTGTTTTAACCGATTCTGATTCATCATGTAAAATTCCGTTTGCCCATACCCCCCTGATAATGATAGAAGACACTATGAGACTAAGCTGTTATAAATAATCGTTACGGAGCCATAAAATGCCAATCTACGAGTATCACTGTGATAAATGCAGCCATGATTTTGAATCGATTGTATTTGGAAAAGAAAAGCCCGCATGTCCATCATGCAGCAGCAAGAAAGTCAGCAAGCTCATGTCAGCGTGCGGTTTTATGAGCAAAGGAACCGGCGGAGAAACGATAAGATCTTCAGCATCATCCTCATCGTGCGGCGGATGTTCCGCATCAAGCTGTGCAGGTTGCGGTCATTGATAAAGCAGAATATAACAATCGGAACAAGGGGAAGCAAACTCGCGCTCTGGCAGGCCAACTGGGTCAGATCTGAGCTCATAAGAAGTTTTCCGGGACTCTCCGCAGAGATAGTTATAATCAAAACAAAGGGTGACAAGATACTTGATGTTCCTCTTGCAAAGGTCGGAGGAAAGGGACTCTTTGTAAAGGAAATCGAGGAAGCTCTCATCGGTAACCGCATAGACATGGCTGTGCACAGCATGAAGGATATGCCTGCCGAATTGCTTGACGGCCTTTCGATAGGAGCAATACCGGAACGTGAAAATCCCGGCGATGTACTTATTTCCGGAAACAATTTTTTACTTTCACAGCTACCGGAAAAAGCAAGAGTCGGCACAAGCAGCCTCCGCCGAATGGCACAGTTAAAGCATATAAGACCGGATCTTGTCATATTACCTTTAAGGGGAAACCTTGATACAAGGATAAAAAAACTCAATGCAGGGGAACTGGATGCCGTGATACTTGCTGCCGCAGGAGTAAAAAGGCTGGGACTCGAAAATATTATTACTGAATATCTCGACGAAAAAATCATGCTTCCTGCAGTAGGTCAGGGAGCCCTTTGCATTGAAATACGAGAAAATGACTATAACATGATAAAATTTGCAGGTTCTCTGGATCATTCTGTTACACATGCTGTAGTAATGGGTGAACGTGCTTTTTTGAAAAGGCTCGAAGGAGGATGTCAAATTCCAATAGCAGGCCACGGAAAAGCGAGAAATAATATGTTTACGATAAGCGGTCTTGTTGCCGACCTTGAAGGGAAAAGAATTATAAAAGAAACGCAATCAGGCCCTCTCATTTCATCTGAAAGTATCGGAAAGGCAATAGCTGACAAACTTCTATTGCGGGGAGCAAAGGAAATACTTGATAGTATTACTTGCGGGGAAAATGGAAACCAATAAAAAAGGAAAAGTATATCTTGTCGGTGCCGGCCCGGGAGATCCTGGCCTTATCACCGTAAAAGGCAGGGAATGCATCGAGCGAGCCGATGTAATTATTTATGACTATCTTGCATCTCCATCCCTTCTGAAATACGCAAAGAAAGAATCTGAAATCATCTATGTCGGGAAACAGGGCGGAGATCACACATTATCACAGGAAGGCATTAATGCTCTTATCGTTGAAAAGGCTGAAAAAGGCTGTACGGTAACAAGGCTGAAAGGTGGAGATCCTTTCATTTTCGGACGCGGAGCTGAAGAGGCTGAAGTTCTGATTGAAAATGGAATTTCATTTGAAGTGGTTCCCGGAGTCACATCAGCAATAGCAGCCCCTGCATATGCAGGAATTCCGCTAACCCACAGAATGTTCACATCAACTGTTGCTTTCGTAACAGGCCATGAAGATCCTGGAAAGGAAGAATCGGGCATAAACTGGGAGGCGCTTGCAAAAGGAATCGGGACTATCGTTTTCTTAATGGGTGTAAAAAATCTTCCCAATATTGTTGCACAGCTCATGAATCACGGAATGTCTCCTGATACTCCCGTTGCCCTTGTCCGCTGGGGAACAACTCCGAACCAGAAAAGCATTTCAGGAACCCTTAAGAATATAGCTGAACTTGTCAAAATAGCCGGCCTTAAATCTCCTGCCATTATTGTTGTGGGAAATGTCGTAAAATTGAAGGAAAAGATGGACTGGTTTGAGAAAAGACCTCTTTTCGGAAAACGAATCGTTGTCACAAGAGCAAGGGAGCAGGCTAGCGATCTTGTAGGCATATTGTCTGACTTTGGAGCGGAATGCCTCGAATTTCCCACAATAAAAGTTGAGCCTCCGGACGATTTCGGCCCGCTTGACAAGGCAATTGAAAACCTTTCAACATATGATTGGCTCATTTTTACAAGCGTAAACGGAGTCATATTCTTTTTTAAGCGACTATTTGCAAGCGGCCAGGATATGCGTTCTTTCAATAAAATTAAAACAGCCGTCATCGGCCCTGCAACTTCAGAAAAACTCTTCAGCTATGGGCTCAAAAGCGATATTATTCCAGAAAGTTACAGGGCTGAATCTGTTATCGATGCATTCCGGAATATAAATCTTGAAGGCAAAAGAGTGCTCCTCCCGCGTGCGAAAGAAGCAAGAACGATACTTCCGGAAGAGCTTATAAAAAAGGGCGCATTTGTAGATGAAATAACAGCTTACCAGACTAGGGCTGTAACAGATGAGGCAACTGACCTGATTAAGGAGCTTAAAAACAAAACTATAGACATTGTAACCTTTACCAGTTCATCCACGGTGAAAAACTTTTCCGCCCTACTGCCTGCCGGCATGGCTGAAGAGTTGATGAAAGATGTAACTGTCGCATCAATAGGTCCCATCACAGCTGATACAGCAAAAGAGATGGGATTTAAAGTCAGCATTATATCGGAATCATTCACGATACCTGGCTTATGTGATGCCATTCTAAAGCACTATTACAAATAGTAA
>JAWOHP010000124.1:0-3626 GCA_046485065.1 Desulfobacterales bacterium
AGACAAGGCGGAGAGGGTAATCGCTTCTACTTACAAAAGGCCCCCGATTGTAATCGAAAAAGGGAAAGGTTGCAGGGTATGGGATACGGAAGGGAAATCCTACCTCGATTTTGTCGCGGGAGTTGCCGTTTGCGGTCTTGGCCATGCCCATCCGCGAATATCTGAAGCTCTTTGCAGGCAGGCCGAAACCCTGTTTCATGTGTCAAACCTTTATTATACAATACCCCAGGTTGAGCTTGCCTCGATGCTTGTCGAAAAAAGTTTTGCAGACAGGGTTTTTTTCTGCAACAGCGGCGCCGAAGCAAACGAAGCCGCGATAAAACTGGCCAGAAAGTATTTCAAGGATGAGGGCGAAAACGGCAGATACAGGATAATTTCCATGGAGAGGTCGTTTCACGGCCGTACAATGGCAACTTTATCGGCAACAGGGCAGGAGAAAATCAGAAAGGGATATGATCCTGTTCTGGAAGGTTTTGATTTTGTACCGTTTGATGATCCGGAAGCCCTGGCGAAAAAGATCGGCCCTTCCACATGCGCGGTAATTCTTGAACCGGTTCAGGGTGAGGGAGGGGTGCGCGTTCCCGGTTCCGGATATTTGAAAGAAGTAAGGAAACTTTGCGACAAGTCCGGCGCGCTTCTTATTTTTGATGAAGTTCAGACCGGGATAGGGCGTACCGGAAAGCTTTTTGCCTATCAGCATACAGGTGTGGAACCGGATATTATGACTTTGGCGAAGGCGCTCGGTAACGGACTTCCCATTGGAGCAATGCTTGCAAAGGAGCATGTCGCATCAGCCTTCGTTCATGGTTCCCACGCGACGACCTTTGGAGGGACACCCCTTGTAACTGCTGCCGCGCTTGAAGTATTAAAAGTTTTGTTTGAGGAAAACATAATAGATAATTGTGATAAGACAGGCGCTTATTTTAAGGAAAGGCTCCTGTGGCTGAAAAGCAGGCACCCGTCAATTCTGGATGTAAGGGGTATCGGGCTTCTTATCGGGATGGAGCTTGAGCAAGAAGAGGGTGAGAATCTGGTAAACAAATGCCTTGAGAAAGGATTCCTTGTCAACTGCATTCAGGGCAGGATAATCAGGTTTGTTCCACCCCTTATAATCGGCAGGGAAGAAATTGACGCGCTCATAACTTGCCTGGATGAAATATTATAGAGGGTAACTTGAAAAAAGACATTCTGACTCTTTTGGATTTATCGAAGGAAGATATTGACAAACTCCTGAACAGGGCTATCGAACTTAAGGAAATACAGGGGAAAGGCGCTCCTTACAGACCTTTTGCGGGAAAAACGCTTGGTCTGATTTTTGACAAGGCGTCGACACGTACGCGTGTTTCCTTCGAATCCGCAATGGTACAGCTTGGAGGCCATCCCCTTTTTATAAGCGCAAGGGATACACAGATAGCAAGGGATGAACCTGTCAGGGATACAGCAAGAGTTCTTTCAAGATATCTGGACTGCCTGGCGATAAGAACATATTCCCAGGATCTGCTGGAAGAATTTGCGGAATTTTCTTCAATACCTGTTATAAACGCGCTGACCGATTTGTATCACCCGTGCCAGGTTTTGAGCGACCTGATGACTGTTATAGAGAAGAAGGGGAAATACAGCGGCGTTAAAATAGCCTGGATAGGTGACGGAAATAATGTGGCTCATTCCTGGATTAATGCCGCCGCAGTTTTAGGCATTAACCTTGTCCTCGCTTGCCCTGAGGATTATACACCGAATGACGAGATATTAAAAAGGGCTGTAGGAACAGGATATGGTAAAATCGATGTAATATCTGACCCCGCCGAAGCAGTGAAAGGGGCGGATGTTATATATACTGATGTCTGGGCAAGCATGGGGCAGGAGAGCGAGCATACAATAAGGAAACGGGTGTTCGAGCCCTATCAGGTAAACAGCGGGCTTCTCAAGCAGGCTTCGGAGGATGTTATTGTCATGCACTGTCTTCCCGCCCACAGGGAAGAAGAAATAAGCGAAGAAGTGCTTGAGGGACCCAACTCTGTTGTGTGGGATCAGTCTGAAAACAAGCTTCACATATCAAAAGCCATAATAGAAGCATTGATAGGCAGGGCAGCGGATGATAGGAGATAAAACGTGAATGATGAAGTAAAAAAAGTAGTGCTGGCATACTCAGGCGGGCTTGATACATCGGTTATATTGAAATGGCTTATTGAAACATACAAATGTGAAGTCGTCACTTTTTCCGCGGATCTTGGCCAGGAGGAGGAACTCGACTACATTGAGGATAAGGCAAAGAGGACAGGAGCCGTAAAGGTATACATAGATGACCTCAGGGAGACATTTGTTAAAGATTATGTTTTTCCGGTCTTCCGTGCAAATGCCGTTTATGAAGGGCAGTACCTTCTTGGAACTTCTATAGCGAGGCCTCTTATTGCAAAGAGGCAGATGGAAATTGCCGGAATTGAAGGAGCGGACGCGGTCAGTCACGGCGCGACAGGAAAGGGAAATGACCAGGTCAGATTTGAGCTGACCTACCTGGCTCATGATCCGAATATCAGAATTATTTCTCCTTGGCGCGAATGGGACTTAGGATCAAGAACATCGCTTATGGAATTTGCCGACAGGCACGGCATACCCGTACCCACGACGAAGGCCAAGCCGTATAGCAGCGACAGGAATCTTCTCCATATCAGCTACGAAGGAGGAATTCTTGAAGATCCATGGAATGAACCGCCTGAAGACATGTATACTATTTCAGTATCCCCGAAGAATGCCCCCGATAAGCCGGAGATAATAGAAATTGAATTTAAAAAAGGGGATCCGGTTGCAATTAACGGGAAAAACCTTTCTCCCGCGACTCTTTTGAAGGAACTTAACAGGCTGGGAGGAAAACATGGCATTGGAAGAGCGGATATCGTGGAGAACCGTTTCGTAGGGATGAAATCGCGGGGAGTTTATGAAACCCCCGGCGGAACAATCCTGAGATCCGCTCACATGGCTGTCGAGTCGATCACAATGGACAGGGAAGTTATGCACCTGAGAGATTCCCTTGTTCCCAAATATGCAGAGCTTGTTTACTACGGTTTCTGGTTTTCCCCTGAAATGAGACTTATGCAGAAAATGATTGACGGGACTCAGGAATATGTATCGGGTTTGGTCCGGCTTGAACTTTACAAGGGAAACTGCAGAGTTATCGGCCGGAAATCCGATGAATCTTTATACAGCCATGATTTTGCAACGTTTGAAGGTGACAGGGTATTCAGCCAGAAAGACGCCGAAGGCTTTATAAAATTGAATGCCCTGAGATTGAGGATTCAAAGCTTAAAGAAAAGGGCGTTGTTCTGATTTTAAAAAAAACTACTGAAGAAAAGAACAATTCAGCAGAGGTTGTTTATATGGCAGAAAAACCCTGGGACGGCAGATTCTCTCAAAAGACAGATAAGATCGTAGAATCTTTTACATCTTCTATAAATACGGATAAAAGGCTTTATGCGCAGGACATTGCAGGCAGCATTGCCCACTGCCGCATGCTTGCAAAAACTTCCATTATAACTAAAGATGATTCGTCTAAAATCGTTAAGGGCCTGCTGAAGATTAAGAAAGATATTGAAAGCGGCAGGTTTAAATATGATGACAGCCTTGAAGATATC
>JAWOHP010000119.1:0-3330 GCA_046485065.1 Desulfobacterales bacterium
CGGTTCAGCACGCAATAGAGAAAATACTCGCCGACCGAAGGCCCCGTCTCCCTTTCTGCTCTGGGAACGACACTGTCGACGATGCTGCAGAGATCAATATCCCGGTCGATCTGATGCGCCAGCCAGAGAGAGCCGAATTCTTCGACCTTCAAACTGATCACATCCGCCTCTTTGCCGCTAAGCAAGCCGGCAACCTTTTCGGGCGAGCCGATATATATCTGCGAAATGACCTTGGGCTTGCCATCGACCCTGGCAATCTCCCGGACGTAGAGGTAGGGTCTTCCTTTTTTGGTTTTTACGTGAAAATGCGCCATGCAGACATAATAACAGTAGGGTCTTGCATGTCAAGAAAAATATTCCTACATCTCAATGTTTATGGAGGCTTCCACCGGAGATCGTGTTTTTTTTGAAGGGTCTTACAGAGGCGGAAAAACCAAATAGCTGACTTCACAGGGATTTTCCGGGCGGGGAGAGATTATCTCCGAAACTCCTGTTTATGCGGTTGAGGTTCCTTTAGCATACTCGGTCGTTAACCAGTTGTCTTCGGCGTCTTGTAGCTTGCCGATGATAGCGCTCTTTCTCCGTGGGGACATGTACACGCTTCAGCATTCCTTTGGCTAGTAAAAGTGCCAATTTTCTACTATCTCGCTTATCAGTTTTGACTTTATTGCCATACTCAATAGGAATGAGGCTCGGAGGCGTGACAACACAATCTGCTCCAAAGTCAATGAGCAAGTCATGTAACCAAAAACCAAAATATCCAGCTTCGTATACCACATGGATAGAATGTTTTTTATACTGGGACAGATGCTTTTCAAGGGAGGGCCAGATTCCTGGAATGCTACTACAGAATAATTCAACATCCGCAGTTCTAATCGTCACGTGCCATCGTTTAATATGAAGATCTATACCAACAAATATTGTTTCATCTTTTGCGATTTTCCGGTTACCGTTCTTCATAAAGGCCTCCTTTCGTTAAGGGTATTAGTACTAAACCTTATAATACCACGTTTGTTAGGATGACCACCAATTACATCATAGTTACTATATTCGGCCTTGACAGCAGATCGGAGTCCATGTAGCTCCTATGGACCTAGAAAAACTGATTCAAAATATATTGATTACTTATCAAAGCTCCAACTTTAGACCTTTATCTTTCACAGGGGTCATAACCTTTAATTATCTTAAAATACTTTAATGAACTGGTTGGTTCTTGTAATTGCCGGATTATTTGAAATGGGATGGGCAATCGGACTAAAGTACACCGAAGGTTTTACACGTCTGTGGCCAACAGTTGGGACTGCTCTTTCGATGATTATCAGTGTAGGGTTGCTCGACATTGCTATGAAAACACTCCCCGTCGCCACAGCTTATGCCGTATGGGTCGGTGTCGGGGCCGTCGGTACAGCAATTTTGGGTATAGTCTTATTCGATGAACCGGTAAACATGGCCCGACTGGTAAGTCTTTCGTTCATTGTTGCCGGCATCGTCGGCCTCAAACTATCCATGTACTCCTAATATCGATCATGACGATGAGTCCAATCTCTGACGTTGACCGCGGGGAATGCACTACTTGTGTTGTCCAGAAACCTTGCTAAAAAGCATCAGCACCATGTTAAAACAACATTTTTCCACATTCTTTAAATGCTCTTGAAACGCCACCTGGCCCAAGCTTGATTCCACCGAAATATCTCACAACAATTATTAGATGAGATTCAAGTTCTTCATGTTTTAGAAGTCCAAGCAATGTTTTTCCTGGATAGCCAACTTCTCCATCGTTTTTGAACTTTTCTTCCTTGTCAAAAACCATAGCCATACAGATATGACTTGCTTTTTTGTGCTCTTTAAGGATTTCTTTTACTATTTCTTCCTGTTCATCTGGGGATTCAAGAGAATAGAGATAACCAAAGAATTTAGATTTTTTGGCTATTAATTTAGAAGTCTTAAGTTGCATAGTAGTACGTCCCTCCAGTTAAGACCATGACTTCCGCCTTTTGAAGAGTTCAAATCTTAAAACTCGCAACATTTCTCAGGGAGAAGCCCGAGGTTTGACTTTCAAGTTTAGACACGATACCGGAAATATACATATAAAAGCGATGTAGAACATGCGGGTTGCAAAGGGCCCGATTCTTTGCATGACCCATCTAAGGAAATTTTAGTTTCAATTTTGAACAGATTCCTGGAGGTGCCTGCGGTCATTAACTTTTTCAACCTGAAAATCTGTCCCATCCTTATAAAGGATATTCAGTGCGGCTGTATCCTGTCGTAGTTCCCGAAATCGGTCTAAGGGGATTTTAGATGCGAAACATAATAAGGAAATGATGACGAAATTGTGTGAACAGATCAGTAGAGTACAATCTGTGGCATAGAGTTCTGAAATTCGATTCAAAGTATCAACTGCCCGATGTTGCACTTCTTGGAGACTTTCTCCACCCGGCATAGACAAGGTAGCAGGATTATTCTCCCAGGTCTGCCTAAAATCCTGATGCTGCAATGCCCACTGCTTAGCTTCCATCCCTTCAAAGTCTCCCAGATCCATCTCAATCAATCCCGTTTCTTTGATCAAAGGCGCTGAAGGGTGAAATTTGCCAATATGGGATGCCGTTTCAATAGCACGTGCCAGCGGACTTGAATGAATGGCCATGATGGTCTCATTTTTTAATGCCAAAGCCAAGTAACACGCCTGCTCGTTACCCTTCGGGTTAAGTGATATGTCACTCCGCCCCTGAAAACGGTGAAGTCGATTCCATTCTGTTTCCCCATGCCGGATCAGTATAATCCTATTGCCTGATGGTTTTAAGATTTTCATTGCAGCTTTAATCTTCCTTTTTCTCCAATTCCAAATTGTGGCTTATGTTTATACAGGCAATGACACTCTGAGCTGCAGGACAAAGCTGAATATAATTATTGAAACATTCCAGTGCCGAATCCCGCTGTTGATCTGGGAGTTTGAGCAGATAGTTGACACTGATGCGGGTAATTTTCAGGATGCCGTCTACCTCTTCAATATCGCCAGCTACCTTTGCTATAAATCGATCCTTGAAGGTTCTGATCTTTTTTCCAGCCATCACCGTGGCCAGGGTACCCATCATTCATCCTCCAACGGCACCTACGATATGATCAAGAGTGGCGGCATGTTCCTCTTCGGGTGTAACATTGTAAAATTTAGATATTCCACCGTGGACACCATAATATACAGGTTCAGCGAACCCTTCTATTTCAGCCTTCCTTGTTGGGCCTTTTTCCCGAGTAATGGTAATACGCGACTGATGAACAATCTTTCCCATAACAACCTCCTTATATTATTGATGCTCTTCAAAAAGATAAAAC
>JAWOHP010000091.1:0-12115 GCA_046485065.1 Desulfobacterales bacterium
TCACCAGGGCGGACAGAGAGGTTTCTTTTATCAAGCCTGTTCCAGATGGAGATAGAGAGAACAGGAATATCGAACATTTTTGCAATCGAATAGAGAGTATCGCCTTTTCTCACAACGTACATTTGCCGGCCCTTACCTGATGTATGATTATTTAAAAGCTGTTCATACCGTTTGGCAAAGCCTTCCGAAGAGCCTTTGGGGATAAGAATAGTGTGTTTTCCCTTAGGAAGGAAGTAACCCCGTAATTCGGGATTAAGATCCATTATTTCTTTGAAGGAACATTTAGCCGACTTTGCTATAATTTTTATGGGAATTTCATTGGCGCATTCAAGATTTATCCTGTCAAAGAGTATCGGGGGATAATACTCTTTATCCATCAGTATGAATCCGTATTTTGCCGGGTCCTGCATGATCAGCTTTATCGAAAGAATCCGGAATATGTATCTCTGTGTTTCATTGTAGAGATAAAGCCTGTAAAAATCATCGGTTTCCTGTTCATGAATTTCGGCAAGAAGCCCCTCTTCCCCCATGTTATATGCGGCAGCGGCCAGTGTCCATGAACCGAACATGCCGTAAAGATTTTTCAAATAGTTTAAAGCAGCCTTAGTAGAAGCGAAAAAATTACGCCGTTCATCTTTATTTTCGTTGATGGTAAGTCCGTAGTTCTGGCCGGTTCCAAAAATAAACTGCCAGTAACCGACAGCCCCCTTGTTTGATGTTGCGTTTGGTATCAGCGCGCTTTCCGCAATGATAATGTACTTCAGATCATCCGGCATGCCGTTTTCTTTAAGTGACTGTTCGATATGAGGCAAATAGCGGCGGGATCGCTTCAGCCATAGAATAACCTGTGCGTGATCCAGGGAGGAGATAAGAAGCTCTCTTTCTAAGCGTTCTTTAACATCCTGAATTTCAACAGGAACCCTTTCCCCGCAGAAAGCTAACGGCCCTGCAGGAATTATGGGGAAATCAGGATAATTAAGATGCTGCTGTTCGGCGGAAGCCGCCCAGCTATTGACTGCGACAAGAAAAACAGAAAGAAACAGAACTGCCTTTTTATAGGTAAATTGCATATTCATCATACTCTCCAAAGGTTCCCTCAACCTGTTATCCGGATATCATAAGAAATCGGGATTGTAAACCTGAGACTTTTTAATGTCTCCTGGATTCCCGCTTTCGCGGGAATGACAAAAAGGCGCGATTTTCAAAGGGTTCAACCGGATATATTTACCTTGTATGGGAATATTGATTATTGGTGCCTATTTGATCCGCAAACAATTTGCCTTAACAATCGACGATGGTTTCTGTATGTACCACGAAAAAAAGTTGCGTTTTGCTTGTCATGTACTTAATATAAAAAATAATTTACATAAGAGTTGGTAATTCTATCGGGAGTGACGGAGAATATAATTATCATCGTAAAATATAAGGAGATTGTGTAATGGATAACAACGAACTGATTAAAATGCTAAACAGGGATCTTGCCGATGAACACGCGGCTATTTTAAGGTATCTTGTTCACGGATATCAGGAGGGGGAAGATACCCCGATAGGCGCAAGCCTCCTTTCAAGGGCAAGAGAAGAAATGTGGCACATGCACTGGCTCGGAATGATTATCGGGAATCTCGGAGGAGAACCTGATCTGAAGCCTGCTCCATATCCTTTTGATCCGTCAAACCGTGCGACAATTTTTCAATCCTACGTTGACTATGAGAAGAAACTTATTCCCCATTATCAGGACGAGGCAGGCAAAGTTAAGGATGCACATATAAGGCGCGTTCTTGACAGGGAAGCATGGGAATCTGAAATCCATGCAAGAAAATTTGATAAGATTTTAAAGAAGCTTAAACCTGATGAAGCTTCAGGTAAACCGGGAGGGGAAAACAAACTGCCTGTTGAATTTGTTAATACATTGCAGGAAATAATTAAAAACAAATACACACAGATGCTTCAACGGGTAAGAAGTGCCTGGGTTTTTCAGAAGGACGCAATGCTCGGATGGCAACTTATGGATTTTTCAATGACAAAAATGAAGCAGCTTGCGCATGTTTCCGAAGAAGTTGCCGTAGCCGGAATTAATCCATTGTTAAAATTGGATAAATCTGACTTAAGCGCCTCGGTTGCCGAAGCCTTGAAAAATGCTCTGGAAGATCTGCAGAAATCACGCATGGAATATATAACTCTTCAGGCAGGAGAAGAAATAGCAAAGCATGCCGGCCTAGCAAATAACATGGAGCTTGCATTAAATCAGGAAGAGTATGAAGCTTCGGAGATGAAGGAATGGCTAAACAGATATATTCGGTAACAATGATAAAATCCAGCATGGAGAAAAATATATGATCAAATCAAAAAAATTAAAACCAGGCCAGAAGGTTGAAAGTCCGGATACTGTCAAAATGAGCGTTCTGGAACCTATGGATTACAAATATCGGCAAAAAAGGGATATCGAAATCGAAATCAGGCAGCCTGAATTTACCTCGGTATGTCCCATGACCGGACTTCCTGATTTCGGGTCTATTATAATAAGGTACATTCCCGATAAAAAAATAATCGAGCTTAAATCCTTAAAATATTATCTGCTTCAATACAGAAATGTGGGCATTTTTTACGAGCATGTCGTAAATCGAATATTAGATGACCTTGTTGAGGTGTTAAAACCAAAACAGATGGAAATAATCGGTGAATTCACTGCAAGAGGCGGCCTGACAACAAGAGCAAAAGCGGTTTACGGGAACGGGAAGTGATTTCTCATACAAATGAACCTATCAATATCACTTAGAGTCCATACGGAAACAAATTATGGATACTAATGCGTTTCCAATGCGGAAATAGGCAATTTTGGGCAAGCTCAAGGAAATCAAGGGATTGCGCGGAGACATACACATTGTATGTCGCACAAGAAATCCCGCGGATTGACACAGAGATCGCACAAAAGGGCCATTTCCGGATGGAAACCACTTAATATCTGACTTTGTATATATCGATTGATTCGCTGATTCCTTTTATGGGAACAGGAGGAAGTATGTCTGCTTTCATGTTGCCTGAAATTCTGGAATAAATTTCATCGGTTATAAGTATTTCCCCTTCTTTTGCAAGCCTCTGCAGCCTTGAGGCAATATTTACAGCCATTCCGACTGAAGTAAATTCTTTCTTTCTCAGGGAACCGAGAATACCCGAAAAAACCTTTCCTGTAGCAATACCGATGCCTACTTTCAGCTTAAAACCATTTTTTCCGCCAAGCATTTCATCGATCTGTGCGGCCTTCTTCTGCATTTCCATTGCGGCCTTCACCGCCCTGACCGAGTCATCAGGAAAAGGAACGGGGGATCCGAAAACAACCATGATGGCATCTCCGATATGCTTGTCAACCATGCCGCTGAAACCGAAAGCTATCTCACCCATTGGAGAAAAATAATAATTATTCAAAAAATCGGCAAGTTCATCGGGCGGAATATTCTGAGACATTTTTGTGAATCCCCGGATATCGGAAAATAAGATTGAAACCTCATGAAAAGTGGGTTTTAAAAATCCGGCTGAATTTTCAATCTCGCTGTAAATATGCTGGGGAACAAACTGCCGCAGCCGCTTACGAACATTTATCTCCCTTATCTTTGATCTTAGCTCAATATTGTCAAACGGCTTGGTAAGAAAACCGTCTATACCTTCGTTCGTTGCAAGAATGGCGGCTTCCATTGTGGCATACCCGGTAAGAATAATCCTGGTTATTTCAGGATTGATCAGACTTATGGCGGAAAGGGTATCAAGGCCGTTTAATCCCTGCATTCTGTAATCTGATATTACCGTTGATACAAGATCGGTGTTATTTTTTACAAACTCTATCCCCTCTTCGCCATTTTCAGAAGTATATAATTCATAAGGCTCTTTTTTCAAAGCTCTGACTACGGAACGGCGAACACCCTCTTCGTCATCTATAAAAAGCAGTCCTTTCATATTGCCTCCTCAAAGATATTAGAGCTTTGCATAACCTATTATTAAAAGGTCTGTCAGGATAATGCAGACCTATATTCGAGAAATTAAAAGCTCTCGATATCAGAATCAGGGACAGTCTGTTCCATTTTTTTACAGACAAAGTCAAAATATTTTCCTATGAGCTCTTCCGCTTCATTTTCAGATGATATCTGTTTGATTGACTCACGGAATCTGCCGCTTGATACAAGCCCTTTTACGAACCAGCCAAGCCGGCTGCGCATCATGAAGCACGCCTGCTTTTCCCCAAGATACTCCACGGTAACTTCAAGATATTTTTTCATGGCTTCGAATCTGCGTGTAATGCTCACAGTCTTAACTGGTCTTCCCTCCATAATATCCTCTACCTGTGAAAATATCCAGGGATTACCTATTGCTGATCTTCCAATCATAACTGCGTTGCACCCTGTCTGACTTATCATTTTAACAGCATCTTCAGCAACAATTATATCTCCGTTCCCGATTACAGGTATGGAGACACTTTCCCTGACTTTTGATATCACCGACCAGTCGGACTTGCCCCTGAATCCCTGATTAGTTGTTCTCGGATGCACTGTAACAGCATTGACTCCGCAGGCCTCTGCTATTTTTGCAGTTACCACGGCTTCTTCTCCTGTTTTTTCCCACCCGGTCCTCATCTTAATTGTAAGAGGAATTTTTATGGAATTTCGGACTGCTTTAAGAATTGCTTCCGTCTTCACCGGATCTTTCATAAGAACAACGCCTGCGCCTGATTTAATTATCTTCTTAACCGAACATCCGAAATTTATATCAAGAATATCGGCTCCCGAAGATTCAACGATTCTTGCGGCTTCCGCCATAACAGACGGGTCTGAACCGAATATCTGGAAAGAGACCGGTTTTTCTTCGGGAAAGGATTCGAGCATCTTTAGTGTTTTTTTAGCTCCAAAGACAAGACCATTGGAGCTGATCATTTCAGAACAGACAAGACCGCATCCCTCTTTTTTGGCAATTAACCTGAAAGGAAGATTGGTGATGCCGGCAAGTGGAGCCAGAACTGTATTATTATCTATAACTATAGAGCCGATTTTCATCATTACATTTATTTCTTGCGATCAGGAAAGGAGATGACTCTTGCGGGGCCCTGCGCCTTGGTTTTGGGGTTTTTTTTATCTTCTTCCGGATCATCGGGATCTTCCGGGCAAACGACAAGCTCCATTCTTATCTTCTTGCCGTTAATCGTAAATTCAGCCCCGTCTATGTAAGAATCCCTCAATATCCAGGTAATAGTGTGGACAGGTACCTGCAGCATCAGAAGTTTTACATGATACCAGGAACGTTTTGAATCCGGCAGAATTTCTTCAATTCTCGCAAAAACAAGGGGTTTGTCTTCAAAATAAATCAGTACAATATCGCCTTCGGAAGCCATTTTATCATCCTGCTAAAAATTATATCGGTTTGTTTCCAATCCGTAAATAGGCAATTTTGGGCAAGCTTGAAGAAAATTATCACACAATCATAAACTTATGTAAAGTTAAGTCTTGCCTTCAAAGTATTTTACAGGCAAAAATGTATTTAAAAACACGGATTATATATATAATGCAAAATATTTTAGTCAGCGCATGCCTGATCGGAGAAAGAGTGCGTTACGATGGATTGATTCTCCCGGTTTCAAAAAGGCTTATTGATGCTTTAAAACAAATTGCAAATATTATTCCATTTTGCCCTGAAGTTGCAGGAGGGCTGCCTGTCCCCCGAGTATTGTCTGAAATATCAGGCGGAGATGGAAGCCTGGTTATTGACGGAAAGGCATCTGTAATTGATATAAAGGGAAATGACGTTACTTATTTTTTCATAACCGGGGCAGAAAAGGCGCTTGAAATGGCCATTAAAAACCATGTCCGGGCAGCAATCCTTAAGGAAAAGAGCCCTTCATGCGGAAGCGCTTTCATATATGACGGAACTTTTACAAAAACTCTGAAATCCGGAAGAGGGGTAACATCAGCGCTTCTTGAAAAGCATGGAATTAAAATTTTTAACGAAAAAGAGATTGAAGATGCTATTGCATTTGTTGACTATGGTTTTTGACATATATATTCTTTTAATATATATTCCCCCGCGTTTATAGCAAATAGAAGTTTAATCAAAAATGATGGATCCGTAAAAAGTCGTAATATGCTCACTTAATGAGCTTTTTGGTGATTTTAAATTACTTCGCTAAATCACAAGAACTCGGGCTAAAACCCTCAAAAAGCTTGTGATTTTTAACGCTCAGTAATTTGAAAATCTATTTCCCAAAAATCTCAAATCCGTTCGCATATGACTTTTTACGAAGCCGTCAAAAATGTCAGGCAAAGATACAAATGGAAACAGAAGAAGAAAACCAGGAATTTTCTCCCGAATGGGAAAACCGGACTTTATGTCCTGATGGTAACTGCATCGGAATCATAGGACCAGACGGACGCTGTAAAGAATGCGGAATACAATCCAGCCCGCCGGAATCTGGTCTGCAAACAATGGCGAAAATTACCGATGTTACTCTTTCCGATATTGAACCGGATACGGAGTTCGACCCTCTATGGGAAAACCGCAAATTATGCCCGGATGGCAACTGCATCGGAATCATAGGACCAGATGGCCGCTGTAAAGAATGCGGTAAAGAGGGTTGATGCCTCAAAACAGTTTTATAAGATACCTGCCATGAATGAAGCAGAATCCAAAAGCGCTTCAAAAATCTCGGCTCTGATTGTAGCGGCATCAAGCTCCTTTCTCACCCCTTTTACCATATCTTCCGTGAACATAGCCCTTCCTTCAGTTCAAAGGGAATTTCAGATAAATGCCCTACTTTTAAGCTGGATTGCGACATCCTACCTTTTATCCGCCGCCATATTCCTCCTGCCCTTCGGAAAACTCGGTGATATTTACGGAAGGAAGAAAGTATTCCTGTACGGCATAATAATCTTCACTCTTTCATCATTTGTTGCCGCATTTTCAAACTCGGCATGGATACTCATATTATCCAGAATAATCCAGGGGCTCGGCAGCGCAATGATATTCGCAACGGGAATTGCAATAATAAGCTCCGTTTTCCCTCCCGAAGAAAGGGGCAAGGCTCTCGGGATAACAGTCGCCGCTGTATATTCCGGCCTATCATGCGGTCCCTTTTTTGGAGGTCTTCTCACACAGCATTTTACCTGGAGGAGCATATTCGTGGTGAATGTTCCTCTCGGAATCATAATCATACTTCTGATTCTTTTTAAATTAAAAGGGGAATGGGCCGACGCAAAAGGCGAAAAATTCGATGTCAAAGGCTCGGTAATATATGCCCTTTCACTTATAGCCCTGATGTGCGGGGTTACGCTCCTTCCAGGCATATCGGGATTTATTTTAATCATAACAGGCTTTTTGGGGCTCTTCCTTTTTTATAAAGTGGAAAAAATTATCCGTTATCCTGTATTTGACGTAAATCTGTTCGGAACAAACAGGGTGTTTGCTTTTTCATGTTTCGCCGCCCTGATAAACTACAGTGCAACCTTTTCCGTGACCTTCCTTACAAGCCTTTTTCTTCAGTACATAAAAGGCCTGTCACCACAGGATGCCGGGATGGTTCTTATATCACAGCCGGTAGTTATGACAATATTTTCACCGGTTGCAGGAAGGCTTTCGGACAGGATTGAGCCGCGCATCATAGCTTCAATCGGAATGGCCATAACCGCCTCCGGACTCGTTATCCTGTCAATGATAAAGGTAAGTACGGGACTTACACCGATAGTTGCATGTCTGATTCTGCTCGGATTCGGCTTCGCCCTTTTTTCATCTCCTAACATGAATGCGATAATGGGGAGTGTGGAAAGAAAATTTTATGGAATAGCCTCCGGATCGGTAGGCACGATGCGTCTTCTGGGACAGATGCTGAGCATGGGAATTGTGACTCTCATATTCGCACTGTTAATCGGACGCGTTCAGATAACAGATGAATACCATCATCTTTTCGTAAAAAGCTTCCGGATAGCTCTTGTTATTTTCTCAATTCTCTGCATCGGAGGGATATTCCTATCGCTATCAAGGGGAAAACTACGCGAAAACATATAATAATGATGATTGAAAAAACCTCTGAAAAGAATTATTTTATTTTACGACTGTATTTCAGACAATCTGCACGATAATGATTATAAAATAAAAGGAGCCATTCATTATGAAAAAACTTATCAAACTAATGCTGTTTTTTTCTCTGGTATATTTCCTTTCACTCGGCATCGCTTTTGCAAATAAATCCTCTGTATCATTAACAGCCCCGGAGTCAGTTCCAAAAGGTACCGAAGTCACCATCAAGGTGAATGTAACTCATAGCGGCAACAACATGTTCCATTACACCAAATGGGTATACGTTAAGGTAAACGGGAAAGAGATAGCAAGGTGGGATTTTTCGGCAACAAAGACACCCGAATCTGAAAATTTCACAAAAGAGATAAAATATACAGTAAACGAACCTGTTCAGATAGAAGCTGAGGCGAACTGCAACATTCACGGAAGCACCGGGATTGCAAAAGCAAGCATTTCTGTAAAATGATAATAAAGGGTTCAAGGATTCAAGCGACAGGAAAAGCGAGTGTATGCCCAGCAGCGAGTGAATTAAAAAGAATTGCTTCCTTGTAGGAAAGATTCCATCTCTGCCCAAAGCGGAATACGGAGAAATTCAATCTCAACTTCCAAAAACTGTGAGCTTTTCCATTCACTATTCACCATTCACTATATACTGTTTCAGGGGATATCTTTATGACTATCGGAGGGGTTTCAATAATCCTGATCGGAGGCCTGGTTAATCTGGTTTTGCTTTTATTTCAGCTTCTGTCCGGTCTTCGATATATCAAGGTGCCTTTTGGAGTCCACAAAAAAACAGGCATTCTCCTGGTTTTTTGTGCCATAATTCACGGCATACTTGGCTTTATTGCCCAAAGCTGAACTGCTTTTTTTTCTTCGTTGCTTATTCATGACGAAGCGCTTCGATAGGATCAAGCAATGCGGCTTTTCTTGCGGGAAAGAATCCGAAGACCACCCCGACAGCCGCAGAAAAAACAAATGCGATAATAATTATTCCGATATTAAGAATAAGGGGCACCTTCAACGCACTTGCGCCGGCTGCGGCAGCAGCGATTCCGAGTATTATTCCAATTATACCCCCAAAGCATGAAAGAACAACCGCTTCGATGAGAAACTGCATCAGAACCTGTTTTTCCATGGCTCCGATGGCAAGCCTTATGCCTATTTCTCTTGTCCTTTCTGTAACCGAGACAAGCATAATGTTCATTATGCCAATCCCTCCTACCAGCAGACTGACCGCAGCTACAGCCCCGAGAAGAGTTGTAAGCAAGCGCGTTGTTCCGGTCAGTGTTTTGACGATTTCCTGCATATCCCTGACATTAAAATCATCTTCTTCATTTTTTCCGATACGTCGTCGTTCACGCAGCAGCCGTTCTATATCCTCCTTCACTTTTTCGGTTGAAACGCCGTCTTTTGCCGATACTGAGATAGAACTAATATCATTGTTGCCCACTATACGCCGCTGCACCGTACGCAATGGAATGAGCACAAGATCATCCTGATCCGTTCCGAAGCTTGACTGCCCTTTGGACTTAAGCTCGCCTATAACCTGACACGATAATTTTTCGAGTCGGATTGTACGGCCTACCGGATCCTGTTCCCCGAAAAGCTGTTTGCGTATTGTGGCGCCTATGATACATACAGCCGCACCGGCCCTCAGTTCCCCGTCGGTAAACTGGCGCCCGCCTGATAGTACCCAGTTCCTCACCAGTAGGAAGCTGTTTGTGCTGCCGGTAATATTTGTTGCCCAGTTTGCATTTCCATATATAGCCTGCACCGACCTGCCGGTCATAGGAGCCACACCTGCAAGCCCGGAAACTTCTCTTTCAATGGCTTCCGCATCAGCTATTTTAAACATCGGAGCGCCTGACCGGGTTCCGCCGGGTCCCCGGAAACTCTGCCCGGGACGCACATCAAGCAGATTGCTTCCGAGGCTCGATATCTCGTAGGCTACCTGTTTCGTTGCTCCGTCCCCGACAGTTACCATTGTTATAACTGCAGCAACCCCGATAACAATTCCTAGTATGGTAAGCGATGACCGCATGACATTTCGGCGTATTTCACGCATTGCTATAAGGATTGTTTCAATAAACATTACTCATCAGCCCCCGTTTTGCTCCTCTTTGTCAATGATTCCGTCCATGAAACGGACAATCCTCCTCGCGTATGCAGCCATAACTGCATCATGAGTCACCATGACTATGGTAATGCCCCGGTCACGGTTGAAAACGGTCATAAGCTCCATGATTTCTCGGCTCCGGGCTGAATCGAGATTTCCTGTCGGTTCATCGGCAAACAGCACTTCAGGAGATGCAACAATAGCACGGGCTATTGCCACACGTTGCTGCTGGCCGCCCGAAAGTTCTGCAGGGGTGTGGCTTTCCCAGCCATTGAGTCCAACGGCTGCCAGGGCTTTGCGTGCCATTTCCCGGCGCTCCGTTGCAGGCGTTCCCCGATAGATAAGGGGAAGTTCGACGTTTTCCAGGGCGGATGTACGGTTTAAAAGATTGAATCCCTGGAAGACAAATCCCAGATAATGCCGACGTAAAAGCGCACGCTGGTCACGGGAGAGCTTCCCAACTTCAACTCCCTTAAATCTGTAAGTGCCGGATGATGGAGTGTCCAGGCAGCCCAGGATATTCATGCATGTTGACTTGCCGGACCCGCTTGGACCCATGACAGCGACAAAATCTCCGTGATCAATCCGAAGATCTATACCCTGCAGAGCGCTGACAGAAGCCATCCCGGTTCCGTACACCCTGGTCACATCATTGAGCTCTATTACCGGATGCATATTGCCGGTTACGGAGGTGTTCATTATCATCTCACCGCCTTTATGGTGTCGATAACAACCTTCATGCCCGGATCGATATTTCCGCTGGTTACTTCGGTCATTACTCCGTCGCTCTCACCTGTCGTTACAGGAATTTCAGAAAGCTGCCCGTCTTTAAGAACCCAGATCTTTGATTTTTTCCTGTCGGCCTTCGTCTCCTTTTTCTGTTTTGTCTGAGATCTCCTGGGTCGAGGGAAAAGCTTGCCGATTATACTGCTGTTTCCCGATAATTTCTCGTCATCTTTTTCTGGTGGAGTAAAACGAAGCGCGGCATTCGGAATAAGAACCGAATTTTCAATTTTATTTATCACAATGTTTGCTGTTGCGGTCATCCCCGGTCTCAGTAACAAGTCTGAATTGTCAACATTCATTATTGTTTCATAAGTTACAACTCCGCTTACAATTTTTGAACCGAATCTGACCTGTGTGATCTTTGCCGTGAAAATGCGGTCAGGATAACCATCAACCGTAAATGTGGCATTTTGGCCCTTCTTCAACTTGTCCACATCAGCTTCATCTACATCAACCCGGAGCTCCATCTTGGCAAGATCTTCGGCCAGGGTGAACAGAACTGGAGCCTGCAAAGAAGCTGCAACGGTCTGTCCAGGCTCAACAGAACGCTTCAGGACAATGCCCTTAATCGGCGAATATATTACTGCTTTCGAGAGATCAGTCTGGACAATTCTGAGGTTTGCTTCGGCCTGCGATACGGAAGCTCTGGCGGATGTTTCATCGGCCAGAGAACGTTCAAGAGCCGCTTCCGCAGCCTCTATATCATGCTGAGATGACAGCCTTTTACCGCTTAATTCTCCGACCTGCTTCAGCCGGGCAAGTGAACTGCCTGCCTCCTTAACTGTCGCCTGCACCTGTCTCACTTTTGCTATTGCCGCTTCCAGCGAGGCTTTACTCTGCTGGACCTGGGCCTCAAGTCTTGAAGTATCCAGCCTTGCAAGAACCTGGCCGACTTTCACAACGTCGTTGTAATCTGCTTCAACCGTCCTTATTATTCCCGAAAGCTCGGAGCCGACCTCGACCTGATTGGTTGGCTGGAGCGTGCCGGTTGTTGCCACACTGACAATGAGATTGGGCGAAGAAGACCGAAACCGGGATGGCGAAGGCGACGAACATCGTCGCCCGGAGCCGGCGCAGGAACAGGAACAGCACCATCGAGGCGAGGATGCCGCCGAGCACGAGGTTCATCGCGACCGAGTTGACCGAGTTGCGCACCGGCTGGGC
>JAWOHP010000093.1:0-3457 GCA_046485065.1 Desulfobacterales bacterium
AGAGACCAGGAAAGCGATAAAAACCTGATCGACTGCATTTACCTGTATCGGCAGTTTGTGTCCGAAGCAATCCGGATTTTGCTGCCCGTAAGCATCATCTCTGAATCAAACCGAAAGTTACAATCATTTGTAGCGGCCATACAACTGGGACTTAAAAAAAGTTTCAAAGGGAAAATCGACCACCTCCAGACAACTGTCCACGAAGAACCATTACCCGATTCCTCATTCAAGCGAAAATATCTGGTTCTATATGATACGGTGCCGGGCGGGACAGGCTATCTGAAACAGCTCATGCGATCGGAAAACCAGCTGATGAATGTACTGGCACTGGCCCTGGAAGCCTTAAAGTCATGCTCATGTAACCAGGATGCCGTTAAGGACGGCTGTTATCGATGTCTTTTTGCATACCGTAACAGTTATAACATGCCGGAAACCTCGAGAAACACGGCCATTGAGCTGCTTGCTGAAATCCTGAGCTACCGTGAAAATCTGGTTAAGACAGAAAATATCAGTGATATTTCTTTTAACACGCTTATTGAGAGTGAGCTGGAAGCCAGGTTTATCGGCGCGCTTAAGCTTTATCGATCAGCGGCGTTGCCTTTAATGCTTAAAAATGATCTGGTAAACGGCAAACCGGGTTATTTTTTAAAGGTTGGTGACCGGGCTTATTATATCGAGCCGCAGGTTGAACTGGGAGAATTAGCGGGGGTCAGTGTTCATTCGAGGGCTGATTTTGTTTTCAGGTCCGCCCGCTTGAGTGACGGGGTGAAACCGATTGCTCTATTTTTGGATGGCTTTACCTTTCACCGTGATCGTATCGGCCTGGATATGGCCCAGAGAATGGCAATTGTTCAGAGCGGCAAATTTCATGTCTGGTCTTTGACATGGCATGATGTGGAAAATAAGTTTAAATTACTAAAAAGCTTCTTTGAGGATTATATGGACCCGGCAGGATTGCCATCCGGAGGAAATTTCAAAGACCTGTTAAGCGGATATGGGCTCAGTCGCTTTAAAAAACATATTAAATATAACAGTTTTGATCTGCTGATGCATTTTCTGGAAAATCCTGATGACGAACAATGGCGGCAATTCATGTTTGTTACTGCTTTGATGCATGTCGATACAAAGCGGTATGATGATGCGGGCGCTGTAAAAGATTGGACACAAAGCCTTGAGCCATTGTTTCCGGAAGAGATGGCCGACAAGATGAGAGAAACGGATTGGCCCGGTTTTAATGAAAGCTGTTTATATGGCGCTTATGAACCTGCAAGCCGGGATGGGAACCAATTTCTGAGACAGTATGTTGTTGTCGATAAAAAAGCACTGGCACCTCCCGGTGAACCATATGGCGTAAGGATCGGTTGCTGTTTAAATGATGATAACGATGAAAGAGAAAAGCACGATTTTCAGTTAAGCTGGAATGGTTTCTTGCGGCTTTATAATTTTTATCAGTTTTTGCCTTATGCTTATTTTGTAACTTCAAAAGGAAATAAGGCAAGTGCCTATGATACCATTAAACTTTTTGAGGAGCCGACTGTCGGGCCAGCAGGTATGAAAGAAGAGGAACCGCTGGAAGGCAGCTGGGAAGCAGTAAAGGAAATAACCGATGAACAACTCCATGGTCTGCTTGCTCTGTTACAGGAAAATGGATGGCCCTTACCTGAAGCGGGGTTTGAACTTGCAGCAGAAAATGGCGAAATAATCGCCGGTGCGGAACTTGGCTGGGAAGCACTGAAAATTGCTTTTCTGACTGCTGAAGAAATTGAATATCAGAGTAAGTTCTCAGATTTTGGATGGAAAACAGTTCCGATATCAGAGGTTCTTGTTGATGCCCAAAAATTCATGTCCCTGAAAGATACACACGGGAAAGACGTATAGGGGGAATAGAACATATGGCGGTAATGAATGATATAAAAGTGGCAATCTCCTCGGAGTTTATGAATGCTTTTGCAAAAATCCCCAAAAAGATGCAGGGAAAGGTTCTTGAATTTATAACCAGGTTCCGGAATGACCCCACTGCATCCAGTATCAATTATGAAAAAATAATCCGGTTTAAAGATCCGACACTGCGATCCGTAAGGATAGATAAAATTTACAGGGGGATTGTCAAAAAACCGGATACAGGCAATGTCTATATGCTCCTATGGGTTGACCATCATGACAAGGCCTATGACTGGGCAAAAAACAAAAAATGTACCATAAACCCTGAGACCGGCAGTCTTCAGGTTTATGATGTTGACGAAAGTCAGTTTGCAGATGATAAAAAAGATGAATCGTCAATTGGCCAATATCAGGAAAGCCTTTTTGTATCCATTCATGATCGTCACTTATTGAAACTTGGTGTACCTGCGGAACTAATTCCTCTTGTCCGGAGTATCTACACCGAAGAGCAACTTGACCAGGCAGCAACTCAAATACCGGCTGAAGCCCAGGAAGCGCTTTTCGCACTCGCGGCCGGATATACGGTAGGCGAAGTTTTCAAGGAATTTGACAAGTCGCCCGACGATGAAGAGAAAATAGATACGGATGACTATGAGGCTGCCCTTGATAATCCGGATACCAAACGACGTTTCTTTGTTGTTGAAGATGATTTGGTTCTTCAGGAGATCCTGGAAGCACCTCTGGAAAAATGGCGAGTTTTTCTTCATCCGTCTCAGCGCAGCCTGGTGGAGCGGGACTGGAATGGACCTGTCAGAGTGCTTGGCGGCGCCGGGACCGGTAAAACGGTTGTTGCCGTCCATCGGGCAAAATGGCTTGCTGAAAATGCCTTTACGGATGAAAATGACAACATTCTATTCACGACATTTACACGCAACCTTGCAGCCGATATCAAAGAGAACCTTTCAAAAATATGTTCCGGCAAACTCATGCGTCGTATTGAAGTGGTCAATCTGGATCGATGGGTATCTGCTTTTTTACGCAAAAATGATTATACATACGAGATCGATTACGGCCAACGAACCCAACCCTTATGGGAAAAGGCGCTCACCCTTGTACCCGGTGAACTGGGATATGATGATAGTTTTTACAGAGAAGAGTGGGACAGGGTCATCCAGCCGCAGGGAATATCAAATTTTAATGATTATTTGAAAGCCTCCAGGGTGGGAAGAGGTATACGGCTGTCTCGACAGAACAGAAAGGCCATCTGGCCGGTTTTTGAAGAATACCGTGTTCTTCTAAACGAGAACAATCTGCGGGAAGTTGATGATGCGATGCGGGACGTATGCGCCATTATTCGTGATAAAGGAGATGTTCTTCCTTATAAGGCAGTCATTGTGGATGAAGCACAGGATATGAGTACGCAGGCATTTAAGCTCATCCGACAGATGGTTCCCGACACTGAACAGAAAAACGATTTGTTTATTGTCGGAGACGCTCATCAAAGAATTTACCGTCATAAAGTTGTAATG
Organism: Desulfobacterales bacterium; assembly: GCA_046485065.1. GTDB lineage: Bacteria > Desulfobacterota > Desulfobacteria > Desulfobacterales > RPRI01 > RPRI01. Next base: position 3,411 of record JAWOHP010000093.1, read on the forward strand.
GAGCAGTGTGGCATAAATATCCGTGGAAGGGGAAAAAGGCTCAAGAT
>JAWOHP010000042.1:0-22870 GCA_046485065.1 Desulfobacterales bacterium
AATTATAAGAATTTTTTCAGGAGGAATTCGCTGTGCCACAAAAGCATCCTTCATTGCAGCAAGAATTCCGAAATTGCCGCATCCCGGGCACCACTTGTTCTCAACATCTGAATCGTAATCTTTTACGCTGACCATAGTTACCTCATCTGTTTTTTTATTCCATCTGCTATCTCTGCCGGATAAAAGGGCCTTCCGTCATATTTCAGAACAACGCCTGAATATGAGAGTGATGTTTGCTCCCTGATCAGTCTGCCAAGCTGCGCTGTACTGTTCTGCTCTACCATATAAAAATTTTTACATGACTTAAGCGCCTTCTCTGCCGCAGTAACCGGGAAAGGCCATAAATCGTTAAAACTGACACATCCTGCGCTGATTTTTTCTTTCCTCAATATATCAACGGCCTCTCTTACCGCACCCTTTGCAGATCCCCAGCCTGCAAGAAGAATTTTCGCTCTCGGGAAATAGACTTCAGGCGGATTCATTTCGGAAAGCATTCCGGAAAGCTTCGCATTCCTTTTATTCACCATTTTAATCCGAGTCTCTATCGATTCGGTTGTATGACCGTCTTCCCTGTGCTCATTTCCCGATACCATTACAATCGCTTTGCCGTTGCAGGGAAAAGCTCTCGGAGAGACTCCGGAATTTGTTAAGGCATATCTTTTGTATTCCGCAGGTTTTTTCATATCAGTATCACTGACAATAAATCGCTTTACTTTCCCCGGAACTTTTAGAGCTTTTTCGGCAACAAAAAGAGAATCATTCAGATACTGGTCCACAAGTATGATTGCCGGAACCTGGTATTTCTCTGAAAGATGAAAAGCTCTTGTGGTTGTTTCAAAAGCTTCGGCAGCCGAGCCGGGGGCAAAAACAAATCTTGGAAATTCATCCTGTGAGGCGTTGATTACAAACATAAGATCAGCCTGGGCGGTTCTTGTAGCCATACCTGTTGCAGGCCCGGGTCTTTGCGCATTCACTACTACGATCGGAGTTTCAGTAATGCCTGATAAACCAAGTCCTTCTGTCATAAGGCAAAATCCGCCTCCCGATGTGGCGGTCATCGCCCTTGCTCCGGCAAACGAAGCTCCTATAATCATGTTTACCGCCGAAATTTCATCTTCAGCCTGTTCAACCACCAGCGGAAAGTCATTTGCAACAGATGCAAGATGAGCCATTATGCCGGTTGCCGGAGACATGGGATAAAAGGAAGCAAAACGGCAATCCGCAGCAAGGGCGCCAAGGGCTACGGCCCTGGATCCATCAATAAGGGTACCCTTTGGCCTCGAAGGTTTCCATTTGAATGCGAATTTAAATGAAATTTTCCGGGCAGCTTCATATCCCGCCTTTGCGGCATTAAGATTTTTTTCAACAACATCTTTTCCTTTTGAAGCAAAGCCTTCCGTAATAACTTCACTGATAATCCTTAAAGGGGCTCCAAGGATGGCAAGGCACGCTCCTGCCGCTACAATATTTGAAGTAATTTTTCCGCCGCTTTCTTTCGCAAGCTCAAAAAACGGAATTGTAATAATATTTTTTTTTGAGGAAGTATCAGTTTTTTCCATCAGACAAATACCATCCTGAACCAGCTCTTTCTCGTGCAGATCGAAGCTTTTTTTATCAAGCGCCAATAGAAGATTGATCCCGTGATTAGGGGCATTGACCGGTTTATCGCTTATTCGTATCTGGAAAAAACTATGGCCGCCTCTTATTCTCGATTCAAAATCATTTATTGCCATAAGATACAAGCCGCATTTCAGGCATACACGTGCCAGAATATCGCCGACCGTTTGGATGCCCTGGCCAGCCTCTCCTCCTATCTTAACGCTTATATCAATACTCATTCTTTTACCCCTTCCGACATAGTATGGAAAATAAAACAAATAATATCAAATATAGTACATCGAATTTCGAAAGACTATGTCCGATGTCCAAACGATGATATTTTGGATTATCCGGTTTTATTTATAACAGATAACCTTTCCTATTTCAAGCAACCATGACTCCGAAGCTATATTAAAAATGTAAAACGGGTATTTTATATCCGGTTCGCGCACTTCTCCCTGTTCAAACTGAATACAATATATCCATCAGTGGCACTTTTGAAAATTAATTGCATATAGATTAGAATTAAATAAATCATGTATATTAAATATGTTATGCTTAATAACGGAGTGTTTTGCAGGTATTGGCATACCAGTTGCATTAACAGTACAGCAATAGAGGACGAGATTAAAATGGTTAATTTCAATCTCAACAAATAATTAATAACAAATAACTAAGGAGGCATTATGAAAAAAGGAATATTGGTATTATTTGCGATAGCTGCAGTTGTTGCATTAAGCGTTACTGCTTATGCAGGCAGGGGAATGATGGGATACGGACCGGGCGGAGGAGGATGCCAGGGAATTAGGGGGGGCGGATATGGCCCCGGTTCCGGATACATGATGGGAAATCTGAGAGAAGATGAGGCAAAGAAAATAAACGACGAACGTGATGCGTTTTTCAAGGCAACCGAAGAGCTGAGGCAGGATATCTATGCCAAAGAGCTCGAATTAAACAGCGAGCTTGCCAAAAAGAATATCGATACTGGAAAAGCCGCAAATCTTCAGAAAGAGATTTCCGAGCTCGAATCAAAGTTTGATCAGAAAAGACTTGATCACATGATAAAGATGAAAAAGCTGAACCCGAATCTGGCAAGAGGCTTCGGGATGCGCGGCGGATATCATGGAGGACAGTGCGGCAGGTAATATATCGAATATCGAATATCGAATTAGAAACCCCACCGTCACGGATTTGATGTTTCGACCGGCCGCTTTACCCCCTTGGCTGCCGGTCATCCGCATCTCTTAATATCCGTGATTTAACATACTTGCGCCGGAGGAACCTTTACTGAAAAGAATCATGTAGAGCATCAACATGTAAAGGACTACGGCAGACACGGCAAAAGGCTTGAAGTAGTAACCCAATGGCGCAAGAATTACCACTGTAATCCAGTGAATAATTATAATCCATTTTGAGTCGAGCATTATCGGAAAATCATTATATCTGCATATGACCGCAAGCCCGCTTAAATTCCATCCATAAAGAGATGCAAACGCATGAAGTCTTAAAAGAAGTTTCAATTTCTCAGGGTTATAATCGGGATGAAATTCCATTATAATATATAGTATCCCGGTCACAGCGGTAAAAAGGAGAAAAATCATTCCTGATGTCAAAAAGTTTTTCTGCTGAGCTTTTATTCCAAGCTTTGCGAAAAGAATAAAGATCATAACCACCGAACAGAAGAGAATGGATGTTACAAGAAGCTGAAAATCGAGTCGTTCGAACATTATAAACAAAAAAAAGATTATCACGCCTAGATTGACCGTCCAGAAGCCGGTATCTTCAAGAATCCGCACAATATCTCTCACATCTTCCTTCATCAGGGAAAACATGACGGACATGGTAATAAGGGAAAGAGGAAATGAAAATCCGAGAAAAAAGGTGTCGAGTTTCAGTTTCGGAAACGAGACAATCATGAAATATTGATTGTTGGCAATCACGAGGGCAGATATTACAAGTCCTATTGAAAGACATAAAAGTGACGCATGATGAAACTTTTCGGAAACAGGCGTCTGACTGAAAAAATCATGCGGAAATAAGGAAAATCTTTTGATCCTGACAGATTCCACGATGCCCGCAAGAAGAAGGGCGATAAACATAGAGACAATATAGAACTTGAAAAAAGCGCATAATGCGTAGCATATCGCAAGCAGGGAAAAGATGGATGCCTTTTTTGTAAGACGCTCTTTTTTCTCGGTAAAATAAAGGATTATGGTTCCTCCGCTGCACAGATTAAACAGGAAAATATGCAGCCTTTCGAAGTTTATAGCTTTCCCGTCCGGGATAAAAAGGTGCAGAAACCCGAAGAAAAGCGCAAGCGTCATTAATATAATAAGGTTTGCTTTAAATTTGCTTGTCATTTACTTCCCCAGCAGATGAGACAATGCGCCGGACAGATCTGGATTACGGAATCTGCATCCTGTTTCAAGGAGCTTTTTAGGCATAACTCTTGTGCTCGAAAGAAGAACCTCTCTTCCCATCTCTCCGAAAATAATATTTATTGCCGCAGCAGGAATTGAAAATAAGGCGGGCCGCGAAAGAACTTTCCCGAGAGTCTTTGTAAACTCAAGGTTTGTTGCCGGATTAGGAGATACGACATTTACAGGTCCTGAAATTTTATTATCAGCAAGCACATGGAAAAAAGCGCCGATAACATCATCTATTCCGACCCAGCTCATATATTGAGACCCGGACGCGATTTTTCCTCCAAGACCCGCTCTGAAAGAAGGCAGCATCCTCGAAAGAGCCCCTCCCGCGGGACTTAAAGCAATTCCAATCCGCATGAACACTGTCCTTATTCCTTTATCAGCGGCAGCCTGTGCCGATTTTTCCCACTCACTGCATACTTTTGATATAAAATCGTCTCCGGGCGAATCATCTTCTGTAAGAACCTTATCTCCACGATTTCCATAATATCCTATGGCTGAAGCGCATATCAGCACAGGGGGAGGAGATGAAAGCCGGGAAATTGTTTCTGCTATCAGTGACGTTCCTTTTGTACGGCTTTCGATTATTATTCTTTTTTTTTCATCGGTCCACCGGCCTTCACCTATATGCTCACCTGCAAGATGAATAACCGCGTCTGCTCCGTCAAAAACAGAAGGATCGAGCACTTTTTTCCCGGGATCCCAGAACAATTCGCCTTTTTCCGGAAAAGGAGTTCTCCTTACAAGAGTATGGACAATGTGTCCGCCTGTCGTAAAAAAAGGGATCAGTGCTGAACCAAGGAGACCGCTTGCGCCGGTCATGAGAATCTTCATTGGTCTCTTTATATCTTTTCTGGAAAGATGAAGAATTATATCTTCTGTTGTTACTGCATGGCGGTATTTGAATATTCTTTCAAGTTTTGCCTCAACGGACGCACTTCCAAGCAGCTTTCCGAACGGGTAAAAAGGGAGCGCATAATCGATGCGGTCTTCAAAAAAAGAACCCTCATTACCGTCAGGCTCAAAGCTGTGGGTATGCTCCCAGTGGGAAAAAGGGCCTTTTATCTGCCTGTCCCTGAAAATACGGTTTTCTTCGTAGTCAGTGTGCTCAGCGATCCATCTGAAAGAAAAAGTTCCCGCCTTCATTCCAAGCACTACTCTTGAGCCGTTTTCAATTCCTCCTTTTCTTTCAATAACACGGACGGGATCCCATGGCGGGCTGAGCCTTTCGAGAGCCCCCGGCCTTGAATGCCATTTGAATACTTCCTCAACAGGAGCTTCAATGTGCGTCTTTTTTACATATGTTTCTATTTTCATATAGGAATCTTTACTGAAAACTTTGCACCGCCGTCCTTCGGATTTTCAGAATCTATGCTCCCGCGATGCCTCATGACAATTTCGTGGCATAAATAGAGCCCGAGCCCTGTCCCTTTTCCAACATCCTTTGTTGTAAAAAACGGCTTAAAAATATCCTGACGTATTGATTCGGGAATCCCCGGACCGTTATCTCTACATTCAAAAACAACCTGCTTTTGCTTTTTGTCGTAATACGTGGCGGTACTGATCCTGCCGCTTTTTTCATCAACAGCCTGAAAAGCGTTAAGTATTATATTAAGAAACACCTGACCCAGATTTGCGAAATTCCCCTTAATATCAGGGATATTCTCATCGTAATTTTCGACAAGGACGACACTGCTCTGCTTTATCCTTCTGTTAAGAATTCTTAAAGCATCCTTAACAACATGGTTCATGTTGATTGTCTCAAACTGGCTCTGACTCTGCCTTGAAAGACCGAGAAGGCTTGCAACGACTTCCTTTGCTCTTCCTAGTTCTTTTATCGCAAATTTCAGATCCTCAATTAAATTCTGGTCGGGAGGATTTGCACTGTTCCATTTTTCAAGATCTTCCACGGTGGACTGTACAAGGCTTGTACTGCTTGAAAGAGGATTGTTGATCTCGTGCGCGACTCCTGCGACAAGCTGGCCGATAGACGCAAGGCTTTGGGCTCTTATTAACTGTTCCTGAGCCTTTTCTTTTTCAATAAGGGCGTTTTTCAGATCACGGGTTCTTTCTTCAATTTTTTCTTCAAGATTCTTATTAAAATCTTCGATAACTTTGTAGGATAAGGTATTCTGAACGGCAAGGGCGCTTTGAATTGAAAGAGTTTCAAGCAAATCGAGATCTTCCGCAGAATATCCCCCCCCTGAAAGCTTTTCCCCAAGAACAATAAAGCCGTTTAAAGATTCCTTGAAAATCATCGGCAAAGCAATTTCTATGTTCATATTATTCATCGTGGAAAGCGCCTTTTCTAACTCTTCATTCCCGGATTGTTCCATGAGTTTTTTTCTGATAAGGGGTCTACGGCATTTTGTCATGAGCTCAACAATCGGCGAATCGACCGGAATAACCGATTCTTTTCCGGAAAAAATGTGGCCTCCCTTTGCTGAAGAAATAGTGAATACCGAATCATCCGTATCTTGAAGATAAAGTGCGCAGCTGTCCACCTTTATGGCATTCATAACCGTATCTGTAAGCAGTCTCCCGATCTCCTTAAAATCAAGCACGGAAGCTATCATGAGGCTAACCTGTTTGATCGTTTGCTGGTAATTGTATTTCTCTTTGAAAAATACCCTGTCGACCACTTTTTGGATCTGCGTTTTCAGAGGCCCGAAAATAAACGTGATTATGAAGAAAAAGACTAAGGGAAGATAAATCGAACCGGTAAAATAGAAATCCTTAAAAATCTTTTCCGCCGATATGACAATCAGGGCGTAAATGCCTGTAAGAGAAGCTGTTACAAGAGAATAAACAAGGCTCTTTTCTATTATGGTTCCCATGTCAAGAAGATTGTGCTTAAAAAGTCCTATTGCGAAAAAAACAAGAGGGATAAAACTTAAACTGCCCGGAGGATATACAGGATAGCCGAGTATCGGCAGAACATTCAGTCCGTTCATAAGGCCCATGAACCCAAATCCTGTAAAAACATATTTCAGTTTGTTTTTCCTGATACTGCTCTTTTCTTTCATAATAGCGGAGTGGAGTATTATCAGAACATATATGGTCACAAGCAAGCCTCCCAGGCCAAATAACGAATAGAGCTTGCCGGCTTTGGCAAAGTATCCAAAATAATACTTGTGCATTGATTCTATATATAAAGGTGTCGGAGTCAGACACATAAGAACGAAAGCGTAGGCGTATGCAAAAACAGTAAACCATCTCCGGTTGTTGATGTTAAGGTATGAATGAAAAAAATGAATATATACGGGAAAAAGATATACTATCAGAAAATGATCGGCGCGGCTTATAAAAAGCGCTGTGGCTTCTGATTTTACATTAAGGACAAGAAAGATGTCCGTATACAGGAGAGACCCCAAAAAACATAGTATGAAGAAAAGAAAATTTGATTCTGTTTTTCTGCCGCGCGTAACTGTCAGGACGGCCAAACCGAGAAAACAGCACAAGGTCAATAAAGGTGGAATGCTGTAAGGATTTATCATCTGCTTTCAAGCATCTCGCGTGCGTGAGCGATTGTCGCCCGGGTGATCTCCTCACCCCCGAGCATTCTTGCTATTTCTTCTATTCGTTCATTTTCGGCCAACGGTACAATAACTGTTTTTGTCCTTCCCCCTGATACATGTTTCGAAATTCTGAAATGATGATCACCGAATCTGGCAATCTGGGGAAGATGCGTAATACAGATTATCTGGTGATGCCGGGAGAGAGATGCCATTTTTCTTCCGACAACTTCAGCCACCCCTCCTCCTATACCCGCGTCAACCTCGTCAAAAACTATAGTTTCAACCGATCCGGAACCGGCAAGAAGAGCTTTTAACGACAGAACAACTCTTGAAAGCTCACCGCCTGAAGCAATTGCAGATAAAGGCTTAAGGGCTTCTCCGACATTCGGAGCAATTAAAAATTCCGCCCTGTCGATGCCTGTTTCACCTGCCGCATTACCGTCAACAACAAGGAAGGGATCGGCATCGACTGGAGCCGGGACAGTCTGCATGAAAACCTCAAATTCTGTGCGGGACATTTTGAGCGTCGCCAGCTCTTTTTCCACTTTTAAAGCGAGTTGTTTCGCGCGTTCTTTTCTTTTTGAAGAAAGTTCTTTTGCAACTAAGATCAGCTTTTCATGAAGGCTGCAGAGTTGTTTTTTTATTCCTGCTATTGTTTCTGAAAGATTTTGAATGCCTGAAAGTTCATTTTCAACAGATTCCAGTTTATTAAAAATCGCTTCAATAGAACCCCCGTATTTTCGCTTAAGCTTGTTAAGTAAATCAAGGCGTGCTTCGACAGCTTCAAGTTTTTTTTCATCAGTTTCTATTTTTAAAAGGTATGTCCTTAATTCATTCGTTATATCTTCAATGTTGTAGGCAGTCACGGAAACAGCTTCGGCCTTTGAGGAAAGCTCGGAATCTATCTGTCCAGCTTTGGCGAGATTTTTCCGGACAACTCCGAGTCTTTCGACAATAGAACCCTGTGCGCTGTAAAGTTCTTCAATGCTCTTTCCCACAGCCTCGTACAGGAATTCCGTATTCTTGAGCCTTGTCCTTAACCTTTCGAGATCGGTATCCTCCCCGGGCATAACCGACGCTTCTGTTATCTCTTTTTTCTGGTATGAAAGAAAATCGATCTGTTCGGCCTGCCGCTCCTTTGCCGAATTAAGTTCTTTCAGTTTTTTTACCAGGGGGACTATCTCGTTGAAAAGTTTCCCGGCTTCATTCCGCAAAGGCATCAGTCCCCCAAACTGATCCAGGATTAAAAGATGCTGCTCATCCCTCAGCAATCCCTGGTGTACATGCTGTCCTGAAATGCTGGCAAGATTTTCGGTAACTGATTCTAAAATCTGAATAGTGGAAAGTTTCCCGTTAATATATATTCTGTGCCTGTCGCTCCTTGATATAATTCTTCTTATTATAAGCCCTTCCGAAGCATCGTGCCCATACTCTTCCATGAGCCCTGCAACCCTGCTTTTCGGAGCAATTTCAAACAATGCTTCAAGTTCGGCGGTCTCGGCTCCGGTTCGAACCAGGGTTGCCGTAGCCCTGCTTCCGAGCAGAAGATTTACGGCATTGATTATGATTGACTTACCGGCACCGGTCTCTCCGCTTAAAATGGTAAGGCCATCTGAAAAGCAGATGTGAAGATCATCGATTATCGCAAAATTTTTTATGGAAAGCTCTCGAAGCATAATAAATAAGCCAAACCGAATTAAATGAATTTTTTGGATCGCGGGTACGGATGTTGTTATTACACAACCATTTGTTTTTGTAAAGATAGATGATATATTTCGGCTGGAACTTCAGACTATTTTCTTTTTGACTTTACATATCCCGTCACATAATATGCGTAACACCATGCCTTGAAGCAATTACAGCAAAGGACAACCCTTATATGGAAAATGTTCCGCTTATTATCGCTGTTCGGCAATAAACAAACATAAAAAATGATTAAAGTATGACGCCAAAACAATTTTATGATTGGCAGACGGCAGGTGGAACGGACGATGCCATGCGTTTGGTCGATTGTCTTGAGCGAGCAGATCTTGCATGGTGCTATCGCAACGAAGGACGATTTCCGTCAAACGACACTCGCGGAGTTACGACGTTTTCCAATTCCATTTCCTGACTTTAAAAATAAGGCCGACAAAACTCGCCACACCAGACTGGTGGCCTTGGTTGAGAAGATGCTGGCACTGACGCCGAAGTTGCGCGGAGCCTCATCAGAATCCGAAAAAGCCGCATTGCAAAATGCCGTCACAACGACCGATGCGGAGATCGACCGTCTGGTGTACGAACTTTACGGCCTTACGTCAGATGAAATCAAGATTGTAGAAGGTACATGCTGACGCCCTACAATCGCCTGCACTCGTGCGCGATCCCTGTGGATGATCTCGCGACGGTGATGTGTCACATTATGCACTATCTTTAAGGAAGATCGCAAGAATGAAAAAGAGATATTTCGATGATTTAAAGGATGGAGAACATCTTAATTGTCAGCCTGTTATAATGAATAAAAAGGCAATTATCGATTTTGGAAATAAATTTGATCCTCAACCGTTCCATACTGATGAGAACGCGGCGAGTAAATCTCATTTTGGCGGACTGGTTGCATCTTCCCTTCATACTCTTTCAGCTTGCACCCGGGTTGTTGTTGAGGCACAAGGGAATGTCGCAATCCTGAGCGGCATCGGTATGCATGAGGCAAAAATGTTCAATCCGGTGCGCCCGAACGACGTTCTTTCAGTCAATGCCAGGTGGACGGAGTTAAAAAGATCACGGAGTAAACCAGACCGGGGGTTTGCATCAATCAAGTGCAAGGTTACAAATCAGCGAAAGGAGCCAGTTATTGAATATGGCTACAGGTACTTAATTGCCTGCCAGAACTTCGTGATGCCATAGTCCCAATGATAATCCTTTTAGCATAACAATGCTCTTGCAGACCGGACGTGTTTCAGTTGCACGTCAACGAGGCGCCTCTGCGTCCGGTTGTCGCAAAGACAAGGGACTAACACTGCGATTATCACACGATGCCTATCCAACCTATAAGGATTGACACGACCTGAATGATCGTATTCAATCTATTGTTCAAGAAGCCCGGTTTACCTAATGTGTTATGCGAACTATCAAAAGCTCATTTCCGGATGAAAATAAAATTTATAGAACTCAATATAAGTTTGTGATAGGTTGGGAAAAATGATTCTGATATATCACATACTATGGACAGTCATAATAATCTGCTGTTCGCCGTTTATTCTGTTTTTAGCAATCATTGGAAACAACAGGATTAAGGAACGGTTTGCCCTCTCGCTTCCCAAAGATCATTATGAAAAACAAAAAATATGGATACATGCCCTTTCTGTTGGCGAAGTCATGTCTGCAATTCCCCTGGTTGAGGCGATAAGACTTAAATATCGCGATAAAGAGATTGTTTTTACAGCAACCACAGCCAAAGGGCTCGATATAGCCCGAAAAAAAATCGGCGATCGGTTAAAAGTAATTCCGATGCCTCTTGATTTCTGGTGGAGCGTTCAAAGAATAGTCAGGCATATAAATCCATTTTTATTTATACTTGTTGAAACTGATATATGGCCTGCGCTTATTACGCGTCTTTCAGATAAAAATATAAAATGCTTCCTTGTAAACGGCCGGATTTCACCCCGCACCAGCAAATCCTATAAAAAATTTTCGTTTCTTATCAGGCCTGTCTTAAACAAATTCACATTATGCATGATGCAGTCCGAACTCGACAGAAAACGGCTTCTTGAAATCGGAGCAGACGGGACAAGGATAATAACGACAGGAAATATCAAGTTTGACCGCAACTGGCTGCCTATGCACAAGGAAGAATGCGGCATGTGGCTTAAAAAGCTGTGTCTTGCTCCCGAAGATGAAATCTGGGTTGCGGGAAGCATTCACGGGGATGAAGCTCAAATCATCTTGAATGTTTTTTCTAAGCTTATTTCTTTTTTTCCAAGGCTGCGCCTCATTCTTGCCCCACGAAATATTGAGGAGTCGGATAAAATATTAAAGAGCGCCAATGATATCGGGCTTGAAACTATTATCAGAACCAGTCTGAAGGATAACATGATTCCATATAAAGTTTTAATCTTAAACACGATAGGGGAGCTGGGAAGGATCTATGGTCTCGGAAGGGTAAGCTTTGTCGGAGGAAGCCTTGTTCCACTGGGCGGGCATAATATTCTTGAGCCGGCAAGTTTCGGGTGCCCGGTGCTTTTTGGCCCTCACATGCACAACTTTGTTTTCATGTCAGAACTTCTGCTGGAAGAAAAGGGCGGTTTTAAGGTCGCTGACGAAAAAGAGCTTTACGCATCGGTTAAAATGCTCCTTGAAGATCAAAAATTGTGCTCCATTACCGGAAGAAACGCAAAAGAGTTCACGGATAAACATAAAGGCGCCTTGAAGGAAGTCTTGAAACGCATAGGGGTACATGTCAATAAAGCAACTTGAAAAAATAGACATAAACAACATCCTGATCCGCGCGACAAACTGGGTTGGAGATGCTGTTATGACTCTTCCCGCTCTTGAAGCGGTAAGGGAAAATTTTCCGGAAAGCCGAATTACAGTTCTTGCGCGGCCATGGGTTGCGCCTGTCTTTGAAAACCATCCGGCTGTAAACAACATCCTTATTTATAACAGTCACGATGGCTTGAAAAAAAACATATCCGAATTTTTTCATGTAATTAATCTGGTTCGGAAAAACAGATTTGATCTTGCCGTTCTTTTTCAAAACGCATTTGAAGCGGCTTTTCTTGCATACCTTGGCAGAGTGAGATACCGGCTCGGATTTGATTCCGACGGGCGGGGATTTTTACTGACCCATAGAATAAAAAGGACAGATGACATACTTGGAGTTCACCAGGTCGAATATTACCTGTCGATTTTAAAGTCAGTGGGTCTTGAGGCAAAAAGCCGGAATCCGGTTCTTCATATCTCAAAAAAAGATTCGATAAAAGCCGAAGCACTTTTAAAGATAAACGGCATAAACCTCAACGACTTTTTATTAGGGCTTGGTCCGGGAGCAATTTTCGGAAACGCAAAGCGTTGGCCGGTTGAACGTTTTGCAAAAATCGGAGACTGGGCTGCAGAAAAATGGAGCGCTAAAATAATCATAATGGGGAGTAAAAAAGAGAAAGAAATCGGAACATCAATGACCGGCCTGATGCGGCATAAACCTGTTGATTTCTGTGGGGCAACTTCGCTTGGTGAAGCAATGGGAATTATCGGCAGATGCAATCTTTTCGTGACAAACGATTCCGGTCTCATGCATGTTGCCGCGGCCCTCGGTGTTTCCACTCTTGCGATTTTCGGCTCAACGGACCATGTCGCGACAGGTCCCCGTGGAATAAGGACAAGGATAATAAAACACGACATTGACTGCTCGCCCTGCCTTAAACCGGAATGCCCGACAGATTTCAAGTGTATGCTCTCGATTGAACCCGAAGAAGTCTGGGATGAAATGGAAAAATTCAGACAGGCCATATGATGGATTTTAAGAATATTTTAATAATAAAATTGAGTTCCATCGGTGACGTTGTTCACGCGCTTCCTTTTCTGGAGGTTCTTAAAAAGAGTTATCCCGATTCCAGGATAGACTGGCTGGTTGAAGAAGAGGCTTCCCAGGTAATATCAGGGCATCCCGCCATAAACCGTGTTATAATTTCAGAAAGAAAAAGATGGCAGAGGGAGATCCTTAATCCTTTTAAATTTTTAAAGATTTCCTCCGAAGCAATAAATTTTTACAAGAAATTAAGATTATCCGAATACGATATTGTCATAGATTTGCAGGGACTGTTCAGAAGTGGTTTTTTAACAGCCCTTTCAAGGGGGAAAAGAAAAATAGGAATGAGCGGCGCAAGAGAAGGCGCTTCTTTTTTCCTGAAAGAGCCCCCAGTTGCTGTTGATTATGATCAGCATGCCATTGACCGTTATCTGAAGATAGCCGGGCAGCTCGATTGTAATACGGGCGTTTGGAAAGGAAAAATTCCTGTTTCCGAACAGGATAAAATAGTTGCTGACGAAATATTCGATTCATTTTCTGAAGGCATACCGATTATAGCCGTCAACCCTATGGCCAAGTGGAAAACAAAACTGTGGGAAGCTGATAAATTCTCAAGACTGGCCGAAAAGCTTCAGAAAGAGATAGATTGCCGGATAATATTTACAGGAAGCATGCAGGACCGGCCGGTAATCGAAGAGATAATAAAGCAGACAGGAGTTAAAGAGGATAAAATTATAAACCTTGCGGGTCGCACAGACTTAAAAGAACTTGCATATCTTTACTCAGGATGTTCGGTTCTGATATGCACCGATACAGGCCCTATGCATATCGCTGCAGCAATGGGCTGCAGAGTAGTTGCCCTTTTCGGCCCAACAGCCCCGTTGCGCACAGGCCCCTATGGAAACGGCCATATAATAATAAGAAGCGGCATTGATTGCAGCCCCTGTTTCAAGAAAGAATGCCGCAATATAAAGTGCATGGAAGATATAACCGTAAATGCGGTTTTTGATGCCGCAAGGAGTATAATATTGTAAGGGTTCAAGGATTCGAGGATTCAGGGGGTCAGGGATAAGGGATCAGTTTTCAGTAACCTAAAACCAGGAACCAGGAACCAGAGACCAGAAACCATTTATCTATCTCGGATAGCCTGTGATCTCCCGTATATTTTCATACAAAGGTTTAAGTTGCTTATACATCTTCTTATATACACGCCTATACAGTTCGTCATACAGTTTATGCGCCTCAGAATCAGGTTCAAACACATCTCCTATGCGTGTCATGGCATTTACCGCTGTTTCAAAATCCCTGTGAAGTCCTAGCCCTACAGCCAAATCAATTGAAGCTCCAAGCCCCGATGTTTCATAAATATGGGGCCGTGCAGTGGGTATTCCGAAAACATCGGCCGTGACCTGCATGGCAACCCTGCTCTGGGAGCCGCCTCCCGAAACACGGAGGCTTGTTATCGGGATTTTTGTTTTCTTCTCGATCCTCTCCTTTCCCTCCCTGAGAGCATATGCGAGACCTTCCAATATGGCCTTGTAAAAATAGGCCCTGTTGTGAATATCCCCGAAGCCTATGACAGCGCCTTTTGCTTCGGGGCCGGGAAGTTTTAATCCGGGCGTCCAGTAAGGTTGCAAAACGAGCCCCATCGACCCCTTCGGCACATCGGCGACAAGCCTGTCAAAAAGGCTTTCAACTTCCACCCTTTCCATCTCCGCAATCTGCTGCTCCTTGAATCCGAATTCTTCCTTGAACCAACTTACCATCCAGAAACCGCGCATGTTCTGAACTTCAATCGTATGGTAACCAGGTACAGCCGAAGGATAGGGAGGAAGAAGCGGAACTGCTTCCACATATTTTTTATGAGTAACATTTATAGTGGCGGTAGTTCCGTAACTCAGGCAGCCTACGGAAGAATCAAGACTTCCTGAGCCTATAACTTCGCATGCCTTGTCTGCCGCTGCAGCTATAAGAGGAAGTCCTTCAGGTATCCCTGTCTGGTCGGCAACTGCCTTTGTAATGTTTCCGAGGGGTTTTCCAACCGGAATCAGTTCGGGAAGCACATCCCGCTCTATTGGGAGGGCTTTCCATTTCCAGTCCCAGCTTTTGGCCCAGCACAAATTTTTATAATCAAAAGGTATATATCCGACCTGGCACCCTATTGAATCGACAAACCTGCCGGTCAGCCTGTGTGTTAGATAACCTGAAAGCAAAATGTATTTATGGGTCTTTTCCCAAACATCCTTCTCATGTGTCATGATCCAGTTGGCTTCCGCCTCTGCTCTGAAGTAATCAATGGTTTTTTTCAGATTTGTGACGGTAAAGAGAAATCCCCAGATTCCGCCGAGACGAGGAAGCTCGTACGTTTTTCTCTGATCCAGCCATAAAATGGCGGGACGCAGGGGTTTTCCATCTTTGTCCACATTCAAAACCGTAGCCCTCTGCGTTGTCAGTGAAACGCCGGCTATTCGGTCTCTGTATGAAGGCTTACTGTCAAACAACCTCCGACAGGCAAGACAGAGGGACTCCCAGAAGACTTCCGGGTCCTGTTCCGCCCACCCCGGATGTTTTGAAAAATAAGGGTTAAAATGAACCCTCTCCTTTGCCAGCAGATTGCCCTCAAGATCAAATATAAGCGCTTTCAGGCTCTGGGTTCCGTTGTCGATCGCCAGCAATAAGTTTTTATTGTTCATGTTCCGCCCTCATAATTTATGCCTCAGGCCTTGGTCGGCTTTCAGGCTATCAGAGGTCATAAAACCGGATATTCCCATCCATAAGTTTCTTTTCGATATCTGGATAAATTTATCTTGATTTCAATTATAACAACCAATATCCTCAAAATATTGAAAATTCAATAATGTTTTTCCATGTGTTATTGCTAATACGGTAATAAATGAAAAATTTTCCACTTATTAACAATGTTAGCTTGCCGACCTGCATTTAATGCAATAGTCAATCAGGAACCGAGGAGATTCCGACATGAACAAATTACGAACAAAACGGATTATCTGCACTCATAAGGAAGTTATCAAGGCACCCATGGAAAAAATTTTCCCTCTTCTGTGCCCCGTGGAGGAATTGAAATGGATAGATAATTGGCAATACCAATTAGTTTACTCGGAGAGCAGCGTGAATGAAAACAACTGTATTTTTAGAGAAAACATGTCTGGGCTCATCCTATTTGATTCACCCATCACTATAACTTGGATAACAACTTTATACGATCCAGATTCACGTATTCAGTTCGTTTTGATGTGTGGTGAAATGGCAGTCATTAAATTTGACATTGAACTCCGAGATCAGGGCAATGGCAGTTCATCCATTCAATTCAAGTTTACATATACCTCTCTGAAAGAGGATACCGTTGATGAAACGACTAAAGGGAAGCTCATGACAATACTTGTCTTCCTTACAACTTCTCTCAAATATTATTGTGAAACTGGTGAAATCCTTAAAATGAGTTAATCTTATGTGATTTAGAGATATTCATGAAAATCATAATATCTTAAATTCGATAGCAGGAGAAAACGAGAGATCGGCAGGTGAAACCGAGAACTCAAACTATCAAGGCTACTCCAGCCGAATGCATAACATATTGTAATCTTATGTCGATTCAGTGCGAAAAACATAAAAAGATCAGCGAACCAGTCGTCCGAGCGGACCCCGCAACAGCGCGGATCCTCTGAACTCTGCGTTCGACATATTTGAGAGGTTATAAATTTGAAATACGTTCATGGATATCATCAACGAGAAAACGTTCGGCTACAGGACCAAGCGTCAACTCTTGTTGAATTATTACATTCTGATACATTTTATCCGGCAGGTAGCCGGGTTCTTGAAGCCGGTTGCGGTGTCGGTGCACAAACCATAACTCTGGCCCATCACAGCCCACATGCTTATATAACATCCGTTGATATATCAGGCAGCTCTCTTGCTGAAGCCAAGAAAAAAATTGAGGTAGCTGGATACACAAATGTCAGCTTTCAACAGGGTGATATATTTGATTTGCCTTTTAAACCGGAATCATTTGATCATATTTTTGTTTGTTTTGTTCTTGAACATTTGGCATTGCCGGGTAAAGCGATAGACTGCCTAAAAAAACTTCTTAAGGTCGGTGGTACAATCACTGTTATCGAGGGAGATCATGGATCGACCTATTTTTATCCTGATAACGATGCTGCACATAGAGCTATTTTGTGCCAGATCGAACTTCAAAGGAGAGCAGGAGGTAACGCCAATATTGGCAGAGAACTATATCCACTTTTAAAGGCAGCTGGGTTCAATTCTATTCATGTATCTCCGCGCATGGTTTATGTTGATTCGAGCAAACCTTTACTTGTTGATGGCTTCATAAAAAACACTTTTACAGCGATGATTGATGGCGTTCGTAAAGCCTCTGTTAAAGCAGGCTTGATTGACGAAAAAGACTTTGATGATGGCATTAAGGCTCTGTATAGAACAACAGAAACAGATGGAGTGTTTTGCTATACGTTTTTCAAGGCAGTTGGAAAAAAATAATGAAACACCGCAATGTGAAGTACGGTTGTGCTTCCTTATGTGCAAGCGGCGGCCCTGCACATGCGTTTATCATCGAATCGATCTAACTTATTAAAAATAGTACAACCACGATTGCTTTTTTGGAGGAAACATGCGGTTTGCTCATACGAATATAGTTGCCAGAAATTGGAAATTATTGTCGGAATTCTATATCAACGTCTTTGATTGTAAGGTAAAACCTCCGGAAAGAAAGCTTTCAGGAACATGGTTGGATCAGGCGACCGGGCTAAAAAATGCAACTTTGGAAGGCGTACATTTACTACTCCCTGGACATGGCGACAATGGACCTACCCTTGAAATATTTTCATACCAGAACATGCGTGATTGCGAACCTATGATGGCAAACTATGTTGGCCTGACTCACATTGCATTTGAAGTAAATGATGTTGATGAGACATTGAATAAAGCTATAAAAAATGGGGGGCAAGTGTTAGGCAAGGTTACTGAAAAAGCAGTTGATGGGGTCGGCGATTTGAAATTTGTTTATTTCCGGGATCCGGAAGGAAATATTGTTGAAATTCAATCGTGGAAGAAATAAGCTCATAGAACAACTTCAAGCTATTAACATTTTGTATAGGATTATGACTCAAACACGGATCGCAGGAAGTCTTTTGGCGTTCTTTTTCCTCCTCATTCTGTCGGCGTGCAGCAAGACCGGCGATCAGGATTTTCTTGATGATCGGGGCGGGCTGCTCGGTAATCAGTCTCGTCAACGCATAATCGAGTATCATCGTGCACTATTAAAAGATTTCAACATCCACTGCAAGGTTGTAGTTCTTGCGAAAGCCAGCACTGACATCAATAGAGACGCGGCAGATCTTTTCGGTGATTTGGGGAAAAAAACCGGTAAAGCACGCGGATTGCTTTTTTTGATCGATCCCGTTGGCAAGCAGGTCCGTATCGAAGTTGGATATGATCTGGAGGGAATTTTCCCTGATATCTTTGTCTCGTATCTCGAGCGCGAACAGATGGTCCCTTTTTTCCAACAGGCGAAAGTCGGAGCTGGTATAGAGGCGACAGAGGAACTTTTTGTGGCGCGAGTGCAACGGTCAGTGGCCGGTGAATCGTTTGATCCTGCCGTGGAGCTTGGAGGATTATCACATTATTCGGGAGGCGGCGGAGCCCGCACAAAAGTCGCCATCGGCGATGGGCCAATCGACAAAATTGCGGTGGATGATTCAACCGCCTATCTCCCGCAGCAAAGCCCCGAGCAGAGTCTGACTGTCTACATTCGTCTTCTGCGTCACAAGATCAAAGACCCCGATCTTGAGCTGTATACACCTGGAACTCGTAAGTTTCTGTCCGGCTGGTTGGTAACCGATGCCCAGCAGGACAACGAACTGCGGGGTCTCGAAGGAGCCGTGATTGACAAAGTCATCTTCGCCGGCAACCGGGCGGTGATTCGCTTTCCGGTAGAGAAGAGAACACTGCCGCCATATTTTCTGGAAAATAATGGCAACGGCTGGGCCTTTGATTTTGCGGCAATGAGCACAATTATCCGGATGAACCATAAAAACATGTGGCACTTTGTCTCCCGGGATCATTCCTACATGTTCGGTTTTACCGATTGGCGTTTTGACGCCAACGGTTATCCCATGCTCAAACGATGAGTATCGTGAGA
This sequence comes from Desulfobacterales bacterium, assembly GCA_046485065.1. Taxonomy (GTDB): domain Bacteria; phylum Desulfobacterota; class Desulfobacteria; order Desulfobacterales; family RPRI01; genus RPRI01. The sequence continues at coordinate 19,228 of JAWOHP010000042.1, forward strand.
GTAAAAGGCAAGATCATGGCATGAAAAATTTCAATTGAAACTCCCCGCTGCAAGCAGCGAAGATTGCGCTCGCTGTTTCGGTTCAAAGAATGAAGTTTTCCTTGACTGCTGGTTTTGTGAACCTATTCAAAAGTTACTTAAAGAAGCATCTCGGAAATTATTTTTAAAGGAGAACATAACTTTAAATTCGAAACTGAAAGAGGTATAACACATGAGTAAAAAAACCCATCTTTATGTATTATGGACCAATGATAATCCGATTACCGCTGAAAAAATGGTGTTCATGTATACAGTAAATTCTCTGATTAAAGGCTGGTGGGAAAAAGTTACACTGATCATTTGGGGCGCACCTGCTAAACTGGTGAGCGAAGACAAAAACATTCAGAAGCTTATCAGGAAAGCATTAAAAGCAGGAGTTCATATAACGGCGTGCAAGGCTTGTGCAGACCAATTGGGCGTAACAAATAGTTTAGAAAAACTTAATATTGAAGTAAAGTATATGGGCGCCCCGCTGACTGAGATTTTAAAAAATGATGAAAAGCTGTTAACAATATGAAATAATTAAACTCATAAATCCCCCGACACAAAAAAATGCACCGGCTATTTATGAGTTCATTATGAAATCAGCATAAGAATAAAGAAGTAAGTTATGAAAATTATTACAATACTATATATTATAAATGCGACTTTCTTATTATTACATGAAATCGAATCAGCCTATGAAAAAGAATGGGAAATATTAAAGCTGCCCGGTAAAATAACCGGTTTTTTGCTTCTCCATATTCCGATTATTGTTCTGCTGTTTTATGGACTGATTGAAATCGAAAAAGAATCTGCTGTTGGATTAATATTTGGCATTATTACCGGAATCGGCGGGGTAATTCCCTTCGTAGTGCACAAAATCATAGTCAAAACGGCAAACAATTTTAACCTTTTAATATCCAATATTATAATATATCTGAATATTATATCCGGCGCCGGCTTGATGTTTTTGTCGGCACGCCTTTTAGCCTTACATCTTTATGCTTTTTAATGCTGTTAACTCAAAGTTACGTTTGGCGGGCAATGGCCGCCACTGAATTTGTCGTTTGTAGACAGGAAAAACATGATAGTTTTGAGTCCTATGATTGTCGCAATGCTTTTTGCACTTCTCGGCCTGCTATTTCTTGTCATTACCATTTTGGCCCTGAAGAAGAAAAAATTATTAGGTACGGCCATGAGCCTCGTGATAGCTTTACTAATGCTATCCTTGTCTGCCCTGTTCGGTACCATAAGCGTAGCTATTAAGGGGTATCACGCCCTGACCAGGGAGGAACTTGCGGCAATCGTTAAAGTTGAGCCAACTGGTGCGCAGATGTTCACCGCCCGGTTTTTCATGCCGGATGGCAGCGAAAAAGTATTTTCGCTTGCCGGTGATCAGCTTTATGTTGACGCCCACATTCTCAAATGGAAGCCGCTGGCAAACATATTCGGGCTGCACACCTCGTATGAGCTCGATCGTGTGGCGGGCCGCTATGCAATCATAAATGATGAAACAACAAAGGTTCGTACGGTGTATTCGTTGTCTAAAGACAGACCCCTCGACTTGTATGACCTCAGGCGCAGGTTCGCAACCCTCAGTTCTCTGTTGGATGCTGAGTACGGTTCCGCTACATTTACAAACTCGAACGGCACAGAAGAATTTAGAATAATGGTTTCGACAACAGGGCTACTGATCAGAAAGACCGAAAAAGAAACCTCTCAGTAGTCAAGCTTTGACAGTCGGTTAACGTTTTAACAAGTAACCTGTTTGTTTCGGTAGGAGACTAAGATATCAAAAATAATAACGGAGGATTGCGGGAATGTTGCAATTCTAAGATTAAATAACGGAGTGACCAACGCGATCAATCCTAATTTGGTGTTGATATTAATGATTTACTCAAACAACCAATAATTCCTCTCAGTCAATTGTAATATAAAAATAATCTGATGTTAAACCATCTTATTGAATGAGTGCGCGTGGTTTGGTTCCGCTCAACCGCATTGATCATGAAAAAGTATTATTTGACATGCCAAATAGCTACACGAATAGTATACGTGTAAAGGAGGTGTGCTATGCAGAAAAAATTAACAATAACCGTAGATGAAGAAGTATATATTGGACTTCATAACATAATTGGGCCAAGAAAGATCAGCAGATTTATTCAGGAAATAGTTCGTCCTCACGTTGTGCGTCCTAATTATGAATCAGCCTACGCCGAGATGGCAAAAGATAAAAATCGGGAAAATGAAGCTCTGGAATGGGCTAAAAATATCTTTAAGGATATGTATCATGAAGCGATGTGAGATCTGGTGGATGAATTTCAATCCTTCTATTGGCGGGGAAATTAAAAAGAAGCGTCCTGCCGTTGTAATAAGCAACGTCGCATCAAATAAATTCCTCAATAGAGTTCAAGTTGTTCCTCTCACGAGCAAAACAGATAGTCTCTATCCCAGTGAGGCACTAGTGATTTTTGAAGGTAAAGAAAGCAAGGCTATGGCGGATCAATCAAAATTTAAACGGAGAACATTATGAAAATGAAAATACTTGCAATAAATTCGAGTCCGCGCACAGGCGGCGGAAGCAAAACGGAACTGATGTTAAATCATCTTATTGAAGGAATGCGCGAGGCAGGCGCTCAGGTCGATATCGTCAACCTGCGTGACAAAAAAATAAAAAACTGCATCGGCTGCTTCACCTGCTGGACGAAAACCCCCGGCCGTTGTATTCACAAAGACGATATGACCAGGGAGCTTTTCCCCAAATGGCTTGAATCAGATCTTGTTGTTTACGCCACACCTCTTTACTATCATCTTATGAATGCCGCCATGAGTAAATTCAGGGAGCGGACTCTCCCGGCCGTCCTTCCATTCTTCGAAAAAGGCGATGACGGAAAGACATTCCATCCGTTAAGGCACAAATTCCCGGCGGCTGTGTGGCTTTCCGTATGCGGTCTTCCAGATGAATCAGAGTTTGAGCCGCTCTCATATTATCTTAACAGGAAGCTACATAAGGGCGAAACCCTTGCAGCCGAAATATACAGAAGCGGAGCCGAAACGTTAACGCATCCTTTTTTTAAGAAACAAGCCTCCGATATATTTGATGCAACAAGACAGGCCGGAAGAGAGCTGGTTGAATCGGGAAAAATTCTGCCAGGAACAATGGAAAGAATAAAACAGCCTCTGGCGGATTTCGAATTCTATTCCATGATGGGAAACCTTTTCTGGAAAACATGCATTGCTGAAAAAGTTACACCGAAAGAGTTTGAAAAGAAACATATGATTCCGCGCCCCGATTCGATCGAAAGTTTCATGGTGCTTTTTCCTGTCGGAATCAATTCAGGCGCGGCGAGAGACCGAAAGGTTGTCCTGCAGTTCGATTTTTCAGGTCAATTGGAGGGCTCATGCTTCTTTATAATCGAAAACGGTGCTGTAAGGGCCGAAAAAGGATATGGTAAACATCCTGATATAACAGTAAATACACCTTTTGAATTATGGATGGACATTATGACTCGTAAGGCCGACGGTCAGGAGATGTTTATGGAACAGAAATATACGGTAACCGGAGATATAGGATTGATGATACAGCTGTTTACTAAGGAGGTTAAAAAGTAACGGAGTGCGC
>JAWOHP010000056.1:0-6236 GCA_046485065.1 Desulfobacterales bacterium
CATTATAATGAAGATAGTCAAGCGCTTCTTCACCGTCAGAAACCACATCAATAATATTTGCGATATTGTTCTCCGATAGCGCTTCCATTGTAAGCTCAACATCATTTGGATTGTCTTCAACCAGAAGTATTCTTTTCATTGCAAACATTATGCTTCCTCCTTTTTCAAATTCCGAATATCTTATATCTGATTTCGCCCCAAATTTCAAGTCACAAGTTGCATGCTATACGTCACTCGTAATTCGTGGCTCGTGATTCGTTGATCGTTGATCGTTGTTCGTGATTCGTACTTCGTACATCGAATTTCGGGCATCGCTGTTATATTTCCGATATTCGATGTGCGATATTCGATATTCTGCTTTTCTTCGATATTCGATGTCCGATATTCGGCTTTTCGATATTCGGCTTTCCTGATCACTGATTACTGGTCACTGATCACTTTCTTCCGCCTCTCGCCTTACGCCTTCTTAACTCATCCAGTACTCCGCCGGATAAGAGAGAAATTTCTCAAAAGGTATCCCTTCCCCACCGACCAGCAATTTACGCTTCGGCTTAAAGTTCCTGTCAAACTCCTCCATTCCCGCCAGACTCCCCCTGCTGTATCCGCTTTTAATTTCAATCGCAACAATGGTACTGTTTAATCCAAGAATAAAATCAACCTCTTTACCCCGCTCCCGCCAGTAAAATACCTCTATATTTGTCCCTTTCGAGCTGTTGATCAAATGCGCGCCTGCCGCTGATTCCACAAGCCTGCCCCAGAATTCCCGATCCTTCTGTGCAGCATCGATGGAAACATTTGACTGGGAACTCAAAAAAGCATTATTCAATACCTGCAGCTTCGGGCTTGAGGCTCTCTGCCGTATCCGCTTTCCGGCAAATTTATTCAGGCCGGTCAACATGCCGGCACCCGACAACAGTTCCAGGTAATGAGCCAGGGTAGTTGTATTGCCCGCATCCTGAAGCTGACCTGTCATTTTTTGATACGAGAGAATCTGGCCTGAATAGTTGCAACCAAGTTGAAATAGCCTCCGGAGCAGTGCGGGTTTGTCCACCCTTGTCATAAGCAGAATATCGCGCGAGATTGTAGTTTCTATAAGTGAATCTATTATATAGCGAGACCATCGCCGCCTGTCATCTATCAGACCGGCTGAGCCCGGATATCCTCCGAAATAGACAAACTGTTCCAATGCCCATCCAAAGGCTTCTCTCATCTCAGGATAAGACCAGTGAACAACCGGAATAACTTCAAAACGGCCTGCAAGGCTCTCCGTAAGCCCTTGTTGTAAAAGAAGCGGCGAAGATCCCAAAAGTACAACCTTTAGCGGCACTTTATGCGCAGTATCCGAATCCCACTGACGTTTCACAGCTTCGGACCACCCGGTCACTTTTTGAATTTCATCGAGAACAAGTAACGCTCCTGCCTTTCCGGTCTCCCGTGTCAGCAAACGCCCAACTTCAAACTGCTGTTCAATCCATGCCCGGCTTTGCAGTGTCGGCTCGTCAGCAGAAGCATAATGCTTTGGAATATCGAGTTCGTCCATCGTCTGGCGTATGAGCGTGGTCTTGCCGGTCTGACGCGGTCCGGTCAAAACCTGCAAAAATTTACGCGGCTCTTTTAATCTGGCAGAGATAGTGGAATAAATTGGTCTCCGGTACATTTTAACCTCTTGCAATTGACGGCTTTGTAAAAACAGGTGACTGGATTTTGGATCTTTTTCACGGGAATATACAACACTTTAACGAATTACTCAATACATTGAGTAAAATTACTCACTATGTATCGAATTTCAAAAGCCGAATATCGAACTTCGTACATCGTACTTCGAATATCGTGATTCGTGGCTCGTGATTCGTTATTCGTTGATCGTTGTTCGTTAATCGTTGTTCGATCCACTATCTACGATCCACTATTCACGATTCACGGTCCACGCCTGTCGCCTTTTCTCTTACGCCTCTCGCCTTTAGCCTATTCACTTTTCAGCGTAAAATAGAACGTGGCTCCTTCCCCGACCTTTCCTTCCGCCCAAACCCTTCCTCCATGCCGGTTGATGATTCTCCGGACATTGGCGAGCCCGACTCCGGTGCCTTCATAATCCTCGATTCGGTGAAGCCGCTGAAAAAGACCGAACAGTTTATCGACATATTTCATGTCAAAACCGGCTCCGTTGTCTTTCACATAAATGCACACCTCACCTTTTTCGCCGCTGGTGCTTCCGATCTCGATTTCCGCTTTGTCGCAGTTTTTTGTGTACTTGAAAGCATTTGAAACAAGGTTGACAAACACCTGCCGGAGCATCGCAGAATCACCGTAAACCTCCGGAAGCGGACCTATTTTCAAGTTTATAGCCCGCTCTTTTACATCAGCCAGAAAGTCTCTTAATATTTCTTTCACAAGGCTGTCGAGATTCGTCTTCCTTTTCATCATATCCGCCCGGCCCATTCGGGAAAAGGAAAGGAGATCGTCAATCAGTCTCGCCAACCGTAAAGCCGAATCTGAAATTACTTTCAGATATTGCCTGCTTTTTTCATCAAGAGATTCATATTCTCTATTTCTCAGCAGTTCTGCAAATCCAGCTATATGCTGCAGAGGGGATCTGAGATCATGCGACACCGAATAGCTGAACGCCTCAAGCTCTTTATTTGAAGCTTCAAGCTGGGCTGTTCGCTCTTTAACCCTGCTTTCGAGTTCGGCATTAAGTTTCCTTATCTCCTCCTCCGCACGCTTTCGTTCGGTTATATTGTAAATAATACCAGCTGCTCCTTTTAATTTTCCATCTTCATAAATATACCGTGAATTCAGTATAATCCATAGTTTTTCCCCGCCCTTTGTTCTGATGCAGTATTCAACCGATCGGGGAATTTTTTCACCGGCAAACAGTTTTTCAAGACGCTCGCTCATCAGCTTTTGACTCTCGTCCGTCATTAAGTTATAAGGATTTGTATTCAAAAGTTCGTCTTTCGTGAACCCTGTATATTCACACATAACATCGTTCACACTGATAAAGCGGCCTGTTTCATAATTAACCTCGTAAATACCAGCCGGAGCGTATTTAACAAGTTCGCGGTACTTCTCTTCGCTCTCCCTGAGCGCATCCTCGGCGAGTTTTCGCTCGGTGATGTCACGGGCAACGGAAATTATACCGTTAATCTTGCCGTCACGCATAATGGGTGATCCGCTCGCTTCACCATACTTTATTGTTCCATCCTTTGCGATAAACCGGTAAATCGAAGCCGTTATTGTTCCACCCTTTAAGATCAAAACTGTATCGGCTACAGCCTGCTCAAGTGATTCCGGTGTAAGAAAATTTACTAAATCAGTAACAGGCCGGCCAATGAAATCCTCTGGTTTGTATCCCAATACTCTCTCCATACTCGGAGATATGTTTATAATGTTAAGATTGGTATCAATCATATAAATAACATCCGTTGCATTCTCAAAAATAAGCCGATTCCTCTCCTCTAGTATCTGAAGCTTCTTGTTGGCAATCTCCAGATCCACCATTTTCTTTTCAAGTTTATTGAAAAGAACCTCATTGTGCCGCCTGAAAAACTCCATTTCTTCACCCAGAGGCTTATTCTCCATTTGCTTTACCGTATATCCTTTCCCCAACAACTCTTTTATTATATCCATTAAAATATCCGGTTCCTGAGGCTTGAGGATAAATCGCTCTGCACCGAGGCTTAAACCAAAATCCTCGTCTTTAGGTTCGGTATATGTTGCTGTGTAAAATACAAAGGGTATATGTTTAAACCGTTCATCCGATTTCCACTCCCGACATAAGGTGTATCCGTCCATCACAGGCATCAGAATATCTGAGATAATAAGATCAGGAGGGTTAAGCCCGCCTTTATCAAGGGCAATTTTTCCGTTTTCAGCCGAAGTCACTTCTATGCCGTGCCCTTTAAGCAGGCTTTCCAGCATATAAAGATTTGTGCTGTTGTCATCGACAATTAACACCCGTTTTGTCATCGTTATTCACCTCTCAGTTTTACAGGCAAATGCTGTTCAATTTTTGCAATAAAGGTATCCGGATCAATCGGCTTTTCTATATATCCGTTGCAGCCTGCTTCCATAACCTTCTCCCGGTCTCCATGCATTGCATAGGAGGTCACCGCTACGATAGGCGTTTCTGCAAGATCAGGATTTCGCCTTAAGTTACGGGCAACGGCATATCCATCCATTACAGGCAGTTGTATATCAAGAAGGATCATGTCAGGTTTGAGTGAGGCTGCTGTTTCAATTCCGGATTTACCATCCGTAGCTGCAAAAACTTCATAGTTTTTCTGCTCAAGAATGTACCTGACGAGATAAAGATTCTGCGGATTATCCTCTATAACAAGAATTTTACCTTTCATACCTTCTCCTTTCTTCAGGCAGATTAAAACCGAATGTACTTCCCAAACCCCATACGCTTGTGACCCATATTTTACCTCCCATGAGTTCGACAAGCCTTTTACATATGGAAAGTCCCAGTCCCGTTCCTTCATACTTTCTGGTTAATCCGGAATCTATCTGTCTGAAGGCCTGAAATATTGTTTCCATATCTTCAGCCCTGATTCCAATGCCGGTATCTATAACTCTTACAGTTACTTTCCCTTCTTTAGTTTCGCATTCTACCTTTACAGAACCCTTTTCCGTAAACTTTATGGCATTGCTGATCAGATTCAGAAGGACCTGCTCTATCCGCCGGCGATCACCGGTTATGTTTTCAATTTCGGAAGAAATTGAGGATGTAAGTTCAAGTCCCTTTTTATCTGCAAGCGGTCGCGCGCTCTCAACAGCCTTCTCAATAGTTTGACGAAGGTTATAATCTTCATTTGCTATCTTAAGCTGTCCCGCTTCAATCTTGGATATGTCGAGAACATCATTAATAAGGGAAAGCAGGTGTTGCGCGCTCCCGCGCACCATGTTCAATTGTTTCTTCTGCTCGTCATTTAAAGGCCCGACAATTCCCTGCAGAATAATACCGGTAAAACCTATTATTGAGTTAAGGGGCGTCCTCAATTCGTGCGACATGGTGGCAAGGAAAGCCGATTTTAACCTGTCGGCCGCTTCGGCATGTTCTTTTGCAACGGCAAGTTCATTGAGTGTCTGAATGCGCTCCTTAATCTCAGCAGAGAGCCTTTCGTTTGCATGCTGAAGCTGTGACGTACGATCTTTAACCATTGTTTCAAGGTTATCCCTGTGTTCTATAAGATCGATTTCCGTATCTTTCAATGATTTGTAGGTTATCCTGAGAGTCTTTATCATCTGGTTATAAGAATTTGCCAATAATCCTATCTCATCTTTAGACTTAATATCGATACGGCGTTCAAGATCAGATGTGGTGGCGATGTAATCCGTTTCCTCAATAAATTTCTTCAAAGGTCTCACAACATAAATGTCAAGCCCGATCAGGGTAAGGATACTCAACAATATCAGGCCAATTGCAAGCCCTGAAATCGTCATCACTATCTGGGCAATGATAGGCTTTTCAATATTTTCAGAAGGGATAAGAACGGCTATTTTCCAGTCGAGTTCAGTAGCATTTATAAAAAAAACATAGTGTTTGATGTTCTGAATATTCACAGAAGCGAATTCCTGCACAGGTTGAATAAAAATCTTTAGAAGATCCGGTGAATAATCTTTGATGTTTTTGAAAAGCATCTCTTCGCTTAATCCGGCCAGAACCACTCCGTTACCATCCAAAAGAACAAGCTTTCCCTGAGGATTGGTCATAAACATTGAAATATAGCTGGTCAGTTTCACCAATGTCACATCAGCTCCTATAGCACCGTAAAATGTGCCGTTTCTGTCAATAAGCGCTTTGACAACACCAATGTTGACATCAGAGGTTGTAAGAGAGGGATATGCGTCTGTCTTCATCACCTTCCCTGGATTATTTTTAGCCAATATATACCAGGGACGTTCCCTTGGATCGTAACGGGTGGGACTCTCTCGTTTGTGTGACCTTACAAAACTCCCATTTTCTCTCCCCATATATACTGAATTGACATAATGATGCGTAACCCTGTAGTTGTTCAGAATATCGATAATATTCTGTTCAGACTCGCGAATATTATATTTGTATGTTTTTTCGTCAGCATCAAGAAAGTTTGTGAACTCCCGGTCATCCTTTGACTTGACCGTTTCACTTGCAGCCAGGTTATTTACGTCGTCTTCAACCTCGGTAAAAAAAGCATTCAGGGAAAAATCAAGAGATTGAAGCTGATTTAATATGTCTTCACGGACCGAAC
>JAWOHP010000147.1:0-10082 GCA_046485065.1 Desulfobacterales bacterium
GCGAAGAACGATATCGGTCATTTGTGGAAAATGCGAGTGATATCGTATTCAGGACGGACGACAGTGGACACTTCACCTTTATAAATCCGGCGGGACTGCGTATTACGGGATATGAAGAAAAAGAGCTTATCGGGACACATTATCCGGCATTGATAAGTCCGGAAATGTGTGAAGAGACCTTGAAATTCTTCGGTCGTCAGTTTGTAAAGATGATCCCCAATACCTATTTCGAATATCCTATTATCGCAAAAGACAGCCACGAGATCTGGCTTGGTCAAAATACCCAGTTGCTCGTGGAAGATGGCCGTGTTGTAGGCTTTCAGGCAGTGGCCCGAGACATCACGGAACGCAAAAGGATGGAGGCGGAAATCCTCGCCCTTTCAATTACCGACCAACTTACAGGCCTTCATAACAGAAGGGGCTTTTTATCTCTTGCGGGACATCAGTTAAAGTTATCAGACAGGAATAAGAATGGTATGCTGCTCTTTTTTGCTGATCTCGACTTGTTGAAACAGATTAACGATACACTGGGACATGAGGAGGGAGATAAAGCGCTCATTGAGGCAGCTAATGTACTAAAAGAGACCTTCCGAACCTCCGATATAATTGCACGGCTGGGCGGAGATGAATTTGCCGTTCTTGCCATTGATATAAAGGTAAAAACGCCTGAAGTCTTTACTGCCCGGCTGCATCAACTGATCGACATTTGGAACAATCAGGAAAACCGGAAATATAAGCTGTCAATCAGCATGGGCTGCGCTTATTATGATCCTGAAAATCCCTGTTCCATTGACGATCTCATAGCTCGTGCGGATAAACTGATGTACGAACAGAAGCAAAAAAAGAAAGGCCTTCTATTACAACAATCTGACGACGTTTAAAGCAGTTATCTTTAGCCATGATTGAACGATGAGGGTAAGAATAATAGCGGGGGACATTTTTGCTACTGACAGCTTCCTGAAAGCAGTAGATCGAACAGTTTCATGAAAATAGTAAATTTCTAACGCAAATAATGATAACAAATTCCGTATCTAAAGGGTTGGTTAGTGATCCCTATGCTGTGTAACCATGTTGGAGGGAAATATGGATTGGCCAGCAAGAAACCTATTAGACAAAAGGTTCGTTTTTCGAGAATTGCGGCAAAATAGGAATCGGGTCAGGCACCTTCTGTATTGAATAGTTAACTACTTAAGATTGTAAAATGGGTATTGAACGAGTAAGATAATACATATAATATCATATGGATATACCAATATAATTTATTTTAAAGTATTGATGGTCACAAAATTACCCGGTATTGAACAGAAACTATTCAATATATTGTTAGGCTGCTCAAAGCCATGACGGAGGCACACGACTAGTGATGTGGATCTGGATAGCATTTATAGCGTTTGTCCTGCTGATGTTGGCGCTGGACCTGGGCGTCTTTCACCGCAAAGCTCATGTAGTCAGCGTCAAGGAAGCTCTCGCTTGGTCGGCCGTGTGGCTATCCATGGGGCTGTCATTCTCCGTGTTCGTGTACTTTGCCTACGACGGCCAGTGGTTCAGCCTTGGCACCGTCGCCGACGCCGTCGATGGGCTGACGAACGGAGGTGCAACGGCAACGGAGAAGTACCTGACCGGCTACGTCGTCGAGAAGTCCCTCAGCATCGACAACATCTTCGTGATCGCGATGATCTTCGGTTTCTTTGCGGTGCAGCCGCTCTACCAGCACCGCGTGCTGTTCTGGGGCATCCTCGGCGCTCTGGTCCTTCGAGGTGCGATGATCGGTATCGGGGCGAAGCTGATCGCCGAGTTCCATTGGGTTCTGTACATCTTCGCCGTGTTCTTGATCCTGACGGCGATCAAGATGCTCTTCCTCAAGACGGATCACACCGATCCGAACAAGAACATCGTCGTTCGGCTAACGCGCCGCTTGTTCCCGGTGACCGCCAGGTTCCACGGCGAACACTTCGTCGTTCGCGCCGGTGCACCCGCGTCGTACGAGAGCGAGATCCCCGGTGCGCCTATGGTCCCGGATGAGGTCGTGGACAGGGCTCAGCCGGGAACCCTGCTCCTCACGCCTCTGGCGCTAGCGCTAATCATGGTCGAGACGACCGATCTCATCTTCGCTGTCGACTCGATCCCGGCCATCTTCGCCATCACGAGTGACCCGTTCTTGGTGTTCAGTAGCAACGTGTTCGCGATTCTCGGTCTGCGATCGCTCTACTTCGCGCTGGCCGGGATGGTAGAGAAGTTCCGATATCTGAAGTTCTCGCTTGCATTGGTCCTGATGGTAGTGGGCGTCAAGATGTTGCTTGCCGAATGGCTGAAGCTCGCCCTAGGGAAACACTTCAACTTGTACTTGATGACTGTAATACTTGCGATCCTGGTAGCGGGTGTGGCAGCATCCCTACTAGCAGAGCGTCATCGCAGAGACGCCTAACAAGCGCTTCAACTCGGAGCGCAAAAAACCGCGCCCGGTTAAGCGCATCGTTATAATACATCTGAAAAAGTATTCATCGATGATCGTATTCTTCTCATATAAGGTGCTCAAAATATGAATCCATTATGGATTTTGGCGGCATTTCTATTTGGTGCTGTTATCAGCAGAATTGGTTTGCCACCCCTTGTGGGATATTTGCTGGCCGGATTTGCGCTAAACAGTATCGGTGTTACGGGCGGCGAACTACTGGAAACTTTAGCTGAGGCCGGTATTACGCTTCTTCTGTTTACCATCGGACTGAAGCTGAAGATTAAAAGCCTTGCAAAACCCGAAGTCTGGGCCGGTACATCCATTCACATGATTTTCACGGCCATTCTTTTCGGCTTTTTAATCCGGATGCTCGGGTTTTCAGGGATACCGCTCTTTGACCAATTGACTTGGCAGACATCGCTGCTAATCGCGTTCGCCATGAGTTTTTCCAGCACGGTCTTTGCCGTGAAAGTGATAGAGGAAAAAAAGGAGATGGCCTCGCGGCATGCGGTTGCCGCAATCGGCATCCTGATTATGCAGGATATTATTGCCGTTGTTTTTTTGGCGGCGTCCACAGGAAAAATTCCTTCCGTATGGGCCGTGCCTCTTTTGGCGTCACTTTTTATTACAAGGCCTGTTCTTGGAAGAGTCATGGCAATGTGTGGTCATGGCGAATTGCTGATGCTGTTCGGTATTCTGATGACTGTTGCCGGTTACAGCGGATTTGAACTTGTCGGGTTGAAAGGCGATCTTGGGGCGCTGGTGGTGGGAATGCTCTTCGCCGCTCACCCCAAGGCGCCGGAACTGGCCGACAGATTGCTTGGATTCAAAGATTTGTTTTTGATCGGCTTTTTTTTAAATATAGGCATTTCCGGCTCTCCAACCCTCACAGGGTTCATAATAGCGCTACTACTGGCCCTGGTCATGCCGTTCAAGACCGGATTGTTTTTTATCCTTCTTACCCGTTTCAGGCTGCGTGCCCGCACATCGTTACTTGCCTCTCTCAGTTTGTCGAATTACAGTGAGTTTGGTCTTATTGTCGGCTCAATCGGCGTTGTCAACGGCTGGATCAGCAGTGAATGGATGGTGGTAATTGCCATTGCACTTTCGTTGACCTTTATCATGGCCGCACCCCTGAATGCTGCTTCACACAGCATATATGCGCGTGGTTCAGGCCGCCTGAAATATTTCGAGACTTCAACCCGGCTGCCGGAAGACGAGCCCATCGATCCGGGCGACGCTGAAATTACGATTCTCGGTATGGGCGGCGTCGGAACGAGCGCCTATGATGAAATGAGGAGTCGATATGGTGAAATCGTTATCGGTGTTGATTTTAACACGGAAAAAGTGGAAGAACACCAGAAAAAAGGAAGACGGGTGTTTTTCGGAGATGCCGGCGACAGTGATTTCTGGAAACGCGTCGAACCTTCCAAAAGCTCGGTCTGTCTGGTTATGCTCGCCCTGCCTGATACCAGGACAAGCGTTTTTTCAATTCAGCAGATGAAGGAAAGAGGTTACAAAGGTCAGATCACAGCGTCTGTCCGCTATGTGGACGAAATGCAACTTTTAAGAGATGCTGGGATTGATGCCGTATACAATTTATATGAAGAAGCGGGTGTTGGTTTTGCCGACCATGTGTGCGAGCATATGGATTATTGTAAGCTTAAAAATATCGAGTAGTGTTTACCCCTTTAAGTTACGAGTGATAGCATTTGAACGAAATGTATAGGAACGAAGCTCGTAAGAGGTATAACATATTCGGATAATATATTATAACAACGGCATTGTAGCGACGGCAAAAAAACCGCCGCGCCACATGCCGGATGTTACTTTGTTTCTATTGGTAATCTTCATCGCAATTCTCAATCTAAACTTGCCGATTTGTAGGTGTAGATGATACCCGGCACCTTTGATATTTTTCCTGATCCTGTCTGCTCATTATGGGTTGAAAACAGCAACCAGAATAAGCCAGATTGGATCAAATCGCAAATAGGGTTTAATCCCGGTTCTGGGGTTAATATTACCGTGCCCGGCATAAAATCAGGATAAACCGAATATGTTTTTGACTGCCTTATACATTACATATCCCCCTGAAATATTCCATGCTTTAAAATCATTTTGCCTTAATATTCTTGAAGCAAAATAAGATCTTTTACCCACAAGACAGTACAGCCAGATATCCCGGTTTTTAGGAATTTCATCAAGCCTTAATCTTATGCTGTTTAAAGGAATATTGACAGCGCTTTTAAGATGTCCCCGCACAAATTCAGCCGGGTCACGCACATCTATTATATAAGGATCCGAACCGGGAAGATCTTCCCAGTGCTTGATATTAGAATAGCCTTTTAGCACGTTTGCCGCTATCATGCCTGCCATATTGACGGGATCTTTTGCGGAACCGTACTGGGGTGCATAGCAAAGCTCGGTTTCTTCAAGGTCAAAAACGGTCCCGTTTTGCTGAATGATAGCCGAGATGACATCGATTCTCTTTTCAACTCCTTCAAAGCCGACGGCCTGTGCGCCAAGAACCCGCCCGTCATTTCCGGAAAATATAAGCTTCATGGTTATCGTTTTCGCATCAGGATAATAGATGGCATGATGATCGGGGTGAAGATATATCTTTTCATATGGCATGTGAACACCATTTTTCTCATGCCTTTTTATGGCTTTTTCTGTAAGACCTGTTGAAGCTATCGTCATACCCATTACACCGCATACGGCGGTAGCCTGTACTCCTCTGAATGATTTTATACTACCGGAAGTTCCGAAAATTGATTCCGCTGCAATCCGGCCCTGCCTGTTTGCAGGTCCGGCGAGAGGAATCAGGCTCTGCCCGCCCGTCAGGAAGTCTTTTACTTCTACGGCATCACCGACCGCCCAGATGTTTTGGTCACTTGTCCGCATGAATTCATCTACAACGATCCCCCCAAGAGCGCCTATTGAGAGCCCAGCATCCTTTGCGAGCTGGATTTCAGGCCGGACGCCTATTGAAAGTATAACCATGTCGGCGGGAACGGAGTTTTCCGACTGAAGCCTGACCGATAGTGAGTCGTCATTCTCTTTGCCGAATCCGGTAACAGCGGAACCGAGCATTAAGGATACTCCGTTTGCCTCAAGATGTTTATGTATGAATGCCGCTATTTCAGGGTCTATGGCAGGCATGACGTGCGGCAGCATTTCAATTATTGTAACATGAATGCCGAGCCTCCTTAAGTTTTCAGTCATTTCAAGCCCGATAAATCCGCCGCCCACAACAGCCGCTCTTTTAACTTTTTTTTCCCTGATCCATTTAATGATTTCTCTTGTATCGGGGATATTACGAAGCGTAAATATTCCCGGAAGATCTATTCCTTCAAGTTTCGGCTTTAACGGAGCCGATCCGGGTGCAAGAAGAAGGGCGTCATATTTTTCCCGGTAAATCCTGCCTGTTTTAAGATCCTTGACCTCAATTTCCTTATTTTCCCTGTCAATCGAAAGAACATTGCTCTGACTTCTCACATCAACTTCAAACCATTCAAGAAAAAGTTCCGGGGAGGCGACAATGAGGTCGTCTTCGCTGGTAATAACATTCCCAATGTAATAAGGAAGCCCGCAATTTGCGAAAGAGACATAGGGCCCCCGTTCAAATATTACTATTTCGGCTTTCTCTGAGAGTCTCCTGGCTCTTGCCGCACATGATGCGCCGCCCGCTACACCGCCTACTATGAGAAGTTTTTTTCTGTTTGTCATGTTTTTATCCTCCAATTTTTTACGTCGTTCGTACATCGAACATAGTACTTCGAAATTCGATGTGCGATATTCGATATTAGGCAGTTCTCACTACCTCTGCCAGATCATTTTAATCAGATGTTGTGCCGTGATTCCTGAATATAATGACCCGCTTTCCGTGTCAAGATAAGTACCTTTTTCTGCATCTAATTAAAAACGGTTTGTGTTATTTGCCTTCCTTGGATATAAGGAGCATAAAATAAATAAAGAGGAGAATATAAATGCCAAACAATGAACATAATTTCAAAATTAAAGTCGAAGTTGATAAGGATAATCTTTATCTGGAGGAGTCTTTCACCGATTTAAAGTCAGGTTCAATAAGGAGGCTCACCCCGGTAACGGCTGATGGTTTGGTGGACAAAAGCCGCAATACGCTTTTTATGGCTCATACCCAGCTCATGACTCAGATGGGGCTTTTGCCCATACAATGTGAGCTTGAAGCCAAAGCTCTTAATGAAGCTGTAGAGAAATTTCCTGCGGCAGTTAATGAAGCTGTGGAAAATCTCATTGAAAAGGCTAATGAAATGCGGCGCCAGGAAGCCTCTCGAATCATAGTGCCGGGTTCGGAGATGAGAAATATTCACATGAAATAATGGATGGCTTTGTAAAAAGTCCCTCTGCTGCGTTGTGCTTCGTTCTTCGTCATTGCGGTGAACTAATATATACGCCTCATTCCTCAGAATTTGGACGCCTTGCATATGGAGCTTTTTACTTTGCCATCCGAATTTCGAATTTTATATGTTCATCAAAATAGATGAGTTCGTTGCAAATTCCTCTGGCACGAGAATAATATCATGCTAAAAAACAGAAAAGCTATTTTTGGCTGGGCTTTGTATGACTTCGCAAACTCGGCATTTGCCACGACAGTTATGGCAGGCTTTTTTCCTTTATTTTTCAAGCAATACTGGAGTTATGGAGCTGATGTAAACTTAAGTACCGCGAGGCTGGGCTTCGGGAATTCTATTGCAAGCCTATTTATTGCTTTAATTGCGCCGTTAATTGGGGCAATAGCGGACAGAGGATCATTAAAGAAGAAATTCCTCGTCTTTTTTGCCTACCTTGGCATAGTAATGACCGCATCGCTTTATCTTGTCCAAAAAGGAGACTGGCTTCTTGCCGTCATCTTTTATTCAATCGCAGTTATCGGTTTTTCAGGAGCGAACATTTTTTACGATTCCCTCCTCCCGGACGTAGCGGACAGGGATGAAGCGGATTATGTATCCGGTCTTGGATATGGTTTTGGGTATCTTGGCGGGGGTATTCTGTTTTTGTTGAATGTTCTGATGACTCTGATGCCGGAAAAATTCGGTTTTGCCGATTCATCGTCCGCAGTAAGATTTTCTTTTATTTCCGTTTCAATATGGTGGGGTTTTTTTACTATCTTTACCATATTGCTGGTTCCGGAACAAAAGACCTTCGCATCCAATGATATTAAGCTGAATTTTATCAGGGACGGTTTCAGACAGTTTATAGAAACATTCAAAAAAATACGTTCATTGAAAACAATTTATCTTTTTTTGTTTGCCTACTGGCTTTACATAGATGGAGTTGACACAATAATCCGTATGGCTGTTGATTATGGAATGTCACTTGGATTTGATTCAAAAGACCTAATAATATCTCTGCTTGTTGTTCAGTTTGTAGGCTTTCCCGCTGCTATCTGTTTCGGAAAACTTGGCCAGGCCTGGGGAACCAGGCGGGCTATTTTTCTTTCAATCGGCATCTATATATTTATTACTATCTGGGGAAGCATGATGACTACAAAGACGGAATTTTATATTCTTGCCGTCATCATAGGCCTTTCTCAGGGCGGGATACAGGCTCTCAGCCGTTCATATTATTTGCGTCTTATTCCTGCAGATAAATCTGCGGAGTATTTCGGGTTTTATAATATGATAGGTAAATTTGCTGTTATTATAGGTCCGGCCTTGATGGGAACGGTAGGACTTTTTGCTAAAAGGGCGCTCATGCCTCCTTTCCCATCAGCTCATGAGGCAGAATATATCGGGAGGATTGCTTCGCGGATAAGCATCGCTTCTGTCTTGATTCTCTTTATATCGGGCGGAATTCTTTTTTATTTTGCCAAAAACGACAGCTCAAAGGGCGTTTGTTAAAAACTGGAGATCGGTGATTAAAGGAGTTATGGATCCGGTAACGCATATTGCTTCAGGTATTCTTGGAAGAGGAACTTTTCGCGGCTATTACAATGAACGGCATATGATGCTCTTTTGCATCATTGCTGCTTTATTACCCGACATAGATAATATTGCCGGTTTTCTTGGTCCTGAATTGTACCTTATTCATCACAGGGGCGCCACCCATTCCCTTCTCTTAGGTATATTTCTTGCGATTATACTCGTTTTTATCTTCAGATTTTTTATTAAATCATTTGACATAAAAAAAGGATTTATTACCGCATTATCAATAATATATCTGCACATATTTCTTGATCTTATAACATCTTATGGCACTCAGATCTTTTTTCCTTTTACGGACAAAAGGTACTCTCTTGAATCGGTGTTTATCATAGATCCGATATATACCTTTGTTCTGATGATAATTCTTATTTTTTCGGCTGTAAACAAAAAGAAGAAAGATATAATTGTCATAGCAGGGGTAATCTGGATTTTTATGTATCCTGCAGTTAATCTTGGAATAAAAACATATCTTGAAAAAAACATGGCGAACAAACTCGGGATGAGAAATGAAAAGTTATTAAAAGTTCATCTGTCTCCTGATATTTTTACGCCGTTTTACTGGAAGGTTATAATTGAAAGAGAAAAAACCTATGATTTCGGGAGAATAAAATTGCTGGGTAGAAAACCCCTTGTTTTCATGGGAAGGTACGAAAAGGCGGAAAGAAGTATGTTTTATGAATTTGGAAAGGATGCCTCCATATTTAATACATATTCATGGTTTGCGGTATATCCGGTTGTTGAAAGGACAAAGTCAGGGGAAAACAGCACGATAACTTTTGGTGATCTGAGGTTTTCTACCACATCCGGTTTTATGGAAAGAATGAATAAAGAAAGGGGGAACCCTTTTTCACTTACAGCTGTTCTGAACGGAAACGGAAAGCTTGTCGAATATTTCTACCAGAAGCCTGGTGGTGTTAAGATAATACACCATATTGAATAGGGTTGACGGCTTCATTGAAAACTACGATACAAGGAGCGGCAAAATTGGCTATTTGTGATTTTTGCGGCAAAGAGATGGAAGGTGCTTCATCCTGCATAGTAAGTCATATCAGGATAGGAGGTACAGATTACACACCCTTACCTTATAAGAGAAAAAAAGAGACTGTTTTTACAAAAGGAGAGCCGCTGCAAAGATGTCCTGAGTGCAATATTCTCCCTGGCGGATTTCATCATGTGGGATGCGTGTTGGAACTTTGTCCAAAGTGCGGCGAAAAGTGGGTATATTGCAAATGTGCGGGATTAAAGGTAAGAATTGATATAAATACAGGCAAAAAGTGTAATATCATACCATTTAAAAATAAGGATCGCCTCAAAAAGAGTAAATGATCCTGGAATTTAGGAAATCAAGGATTATAGTAAATGTCATAAATATGTTCCGTTTGGGTATGTGTGCGTATGCGATCCACAGAAACAATTATATGCCCTTCGTCAACGGCGCCATATTCGCATCCATGGAAACAGTGCAGCCCCAGTGGATAGACGCCCACGAAGCCTTTTAAAGCCTGCGCCTGTATAATATTTATAGACTGTCCGGGGGCGTTCTTAAAAGACCGTGACGAATTTTCTGCGGTTCGCATACGCACACATACCCAAACTTTGTTGTTGGTTTCGATCGGAATATTATTCTGACAACCACTATAGATTTTAAATCAAGCAGTTAT
>JAWOHP010000170.1:0-4620 GCA_046485065.1 Desulfobacterales bacterium
TCTTCGGAAGGCTTTGCCAAACGGTATGAACAGCTTTTAAATAATCATACATCAGGTAAGGGCCGGCAAATGTACGTTGTGAGAAAAGGCGATACTCTCTATTCGATTGCAAAAATGTTCGATATTCCTGTTCTCTCTATCTCCATCTGGAACAGGCTTGATAAAAGAAACCTCTCTGTCCGCCCTGGTGAACGGCTTGTGATTTATAACAAAAAAGCCGAACAGGACGGCAAGAAATAATGCCGGGAAGATGTCCGCTTCATTAAAAAAAGTTTTAAAGCTTCGCACCGTTATCTCGACTGCCGCCGGCATGGCAATGGCGACATCCTGTTATCTCGCCGGACTGCAGATTGCAGTTATTGTTGCCGGTGAACTGGCATGGATTTCGATTTTAATAGCCGGATTATTATGCCTTCTTTCAGCAATGTGCTTTTCAGAACTCACATCCCTCTACCCCTCTGCGGCAGGTATAAAGCTTTTCATGGAAAACGCTTTCAACGAAAAGACTGCGATTGCGATAGGTATGTTTTATGTCATTCTCGGAGCGGGAATGGTGGGAGCCGAGAGTTACCTTTTATCAAGCGTTCTTATCGATTCGGCCGGAATCATCATAAGCCCTTCAAAAGACAGGTTTTTCTGGCAGATTATATTTATACTGATCGTAGGTTATATAAATTACAAGGGAATAAAAATAACAGGATGGACACAGGATGTTCTGACATACCTCATGTTCGGTTTTCTCATATTTGTATCCGTATATACTCTCACTGTGAAGGATATCAATTACACCGCCGCTTTGAGCAGCCAGAATTTCACGGTCGTAAAAGTTCTTGCCGCCGCAGCGGTCGGAGTCTTCATGTATGTCGGTTTTGAATGGGTGGCCCCTCTTGCCGAGGAGACCACAGATTACCGTATGATCGGAAAAGGGATGATGTATGCTGTCGGACTCCTATCTGTGACATACTCTCTTTTTGTTGTCGCGATGTATTCGGGACTGACTGAAGAGCAGCTCAAAAGCGGAACAACCATACCCCACATTCTCTTTGCCAGAAATCTTTTCGGAACAGCAGGAGGTTTAATTTTCATACTGATGAGCATTATTGCCTCTGTAACCTCATTTAACGCGGGTCTACTTAATACCTCACGCTTCACATACGCCATGGCAAGAGACAATACTCTCCCGAGATTTTTCAGCAGGCTTCACCCTGATTACGCTACTCCGTGGGCGGCGATACTCTCACTTGTCTTTTTCGCGATCATTCTCAGTTTTATTATCCTCGTTACAGGCAAATATCTCTTTATCATCATAATGGCGGCAGCACTCGAATGCTTCATATATGTTGTCATGGCTATATGCGTTTTGAGACTAAGAAAAAAATTCCCTGACAAAGACCGTCCTTTCCAGGTCCCATTCGGTAAGACCGTCCCTCTAATTACGGCAGTTGTTTTCGGAGGACTAATGATAGGAATTTTTGCTGATTCAACAAAAGATTACGCAGGAAATATCCTTTTTGAAAATTTCTGGGTCGCCCTTGCCATGGCTGCTTTTGCAATTGCGTGTGTTTTATATACTGCTTTTGCAGTTCCGAAATTAAAAGCTCTTGCTACAGAAAGGGCCTCCTTAAGGAAAAAGAGAAGGCCCGGCAGAAGAGGCTGAAATTCGAACGGATCAACGATCTATTTTTTTGCTTTCAGAATGTCCCGTATTTCAGTAAGCAGAACCTCCTCTTTTGAAGGCCCGGGCGGAGGCTGAACTGCCGCTTCCTGTTTGCGTTTCATTGTGTTAATAGCTTTTATAAGCATAAATATCACGAATGCTATAATGGTAAAATCGACAACCGTTTGTATAAACTTGCCGTAAGATATTACTACAGCAGTGGCATCACCTGATGCCTCTTTCAGAGTATAAACGAGTTTGCTGAAATCAACTCCTCCCACTGCCAGGCCGATCGGTGGCATAATAACATCGGCGACAACAGAAGAAACAATCTTGCCAAATGCGGCTCCGATAATAATACCGACAGCCATGTCAACGACATTACCTTTAACTACGAATTCTTTAAATTCTTTCAACACACTCATTTTTAATCCCCCTTAGTTTATATAAGTATACGCGATTCGCTTTGATCCTGTTAATTATTTGCCCTCACCCTAACCTTCTCCCGCATGGGGAGAGGGAATGATTCCCCTCACTTGATGGGAGGTGACAAAGGGTAGTGTGAGATAAATGTATAAAAACTTATGTCGTTCACAATAGTTATAGCGCTTTCCACGAGTATACTTAAGCTTTTTTGAAGCAAATGCAAGAGATTATTCGGACTTAAAAGCCCTAATGATTCTTGCTGACAGCAGACAAAGGGCTGGAATTCCGCAAAAATTATTGAATATAATTAATTTTATTGATATTACTCCCTGAACCTCGAAACTTTAGAACACCAATTAAATGAGGAGGCATTAATGGCCTATCTTGAATTGCTTAGACGTGTTGACACTTTTTCCGCTCTGAATGATGACGAATTATCCGTTATCGATTCTTTCTGCACCAGGAAGAAATTTAACTACGGACATCGTTTGTTTAAAGATGGAGATTCAGCCATTCATCTGTGGGTGGTGGAGAATGGATTGATTGACTTGAGGTTTGATCTGCCGGATAGTGAAACATCCGAAGAGAGCACTCTGTCATCCGTATCTGAAAATAATATTATCGGGTGGTCAAGCCTTGTTCCTCCATTCAGATATAAACTTTCTGCTTATTGCGCATCAGAAGAATGCGCTGTCCTTATGATCGAAAGAGATCTGTTATTCGGATTTATGAAAGATAACCCGGATGCCGGATATAAAGTGTTGTCTGCAATACTGAAGGTTGTTGGAAACCGTTTTGAAAGACTACGTGAAACGGCAGATGAAGCTTCTATTTCTCCCGTAAAGGTTACTGTCCATATGGGAACCTGCGGAATTGCAGCAGGCGCCCGTGAAATAATGAAAGTGCTTATAGAAGAAATAGCCAGGTCTGGTCAATCCAGAATTAAGGTGTCGGCGGGAGGGTGTATCGGAAGATGCCAGAGTGAGCCCAATGTTACTGTAGAAATCCAGAATGAGAAGACAGTTGTTTATCAGAAAATGGATCCGGCAAAAATGATTCGGGTATTCAATGAACATTTGATTTCCGGCCGGGTTCAGAACGATCTGATTCTTGAAGGAGGCTGCTGATGATAATCACCGATATTCTTAAAAAAGCGGATGTCTTTAAAGATATAGATGATACCAGGCTGCAGGCTGTTGCAACTTTTGCTAAACTAGTTGAATTTGAAAAAGGCGTCCGGATTTTTACTCACGGAGCCGATGCCACTCATGTATGGATACTGGCTGAAGGCGATGTTGAACTGAGATCCGAGCCTCCGGGCATCGCTGTTTCGGATAAGATAACGGCCGTTTCATTTATCTCAACGGCCCAGGCATTCGGATGGACTTGCTTTGTTCCTCCGTATAAATACCGTCTTTCAGGATTTTGCGCATCAGAGAAATGTAAAGTTTTTAAATTTCAAAGAGAAGATCTTCTTCGTCTTTTTGAAGCAGATAAAAAGACGGGGTTTCAGGTTATGTTCTATCTCTTAGGAGTCGTTGGCAGGCAGTTTGAGCAGCTCCAGGATGAAATAGCAAGGAAGAGAGGTATCGAGGTCATGAGCCGGTGGTGACAGGAACATAACGAATATCGAATATCGCACATCGAATTTCGAAGTGTGATGTTAAAACTTTGCATAACATTTGATATAAAGGTCTATCAGGGTAATGGGTTTTGGCTTTCCGCAAGAAAATTTGATGGAACCATAGCAACGCCCCCATATATCCGACAAGGATCGTACAGGCGGAGATTATATAGGGCTTCGTGACCATTAATCCTTTGGGGCTGTTTGAACCTAATGGATGCGGATATGCCGCCGTTGGCGAAGGCTTATGCAGAATTCTTGCGAAATGCCAAAACCCATTACCCTATAGACCAGAACGTTAGATATTCAATGGCGCATATTGAAGATCTCACCCTTACGCCGCTTTTCTTTCTTTATCATAACATATCCGGCAGCAGTTCAGACAGCGTTCGGATTCATAAATCGCATCTGTTTCACTTATCACAAGGTCTGATTCCACAAAGGATACGATCCGCTCTCCTACCGGAAGCTCCGGCATGGGTGTGCGTTTCGAGCGCACCACACCTTCAACGGACGTAAAAAGGGATTCCCGGATATGCCTTTTTCTGAGGGATTTGGGAACAGGTGTAACCTCCTCTTCTGTAAGATAGAGATGAATGGCACGTGCCGCCCTCCTTCCGCCGCCGATTGCCTCAATAACCAGAGAAGCCCCGGTAAACGCGTCTCCGGCCGTAAACACATAAGGGATGCTCGACTGGAGAGTTTCCGGATTGGCTTCTATAGTGCTCCACCTGGTAATTTTCAATTCTTTTATTACATCGTCGTCATTTATGAATGAAACATCAGGTCCCTGGCCTATGGCGGAAATAATCATATCTGCATCAATACAGGTTTCAGAGCCTTTTATCGGCACCGGACGGCGTCTTCCGCTTGTATCCGGTTCTCCAAGCTCCATCCTGAGATACTCAAGTTT
>JAWOHP010000004.1:0-69816 GCA_046485065.1 Desulfobacterales bacterium
AGATGGACGAATTTGGTAATGCCCTTTTTAGCAAGCGCCTGGGCAAAATTTCTCCCTTCAAGCATTTCTTCATTAAGCCAGCTTTTTTCAAAAAGAGTCTTGTAAATGCTCAATGTCTCTGCGTTGAAACTGTTTTCCTCAAAAGCGCTTATAATTGCCTCAGCGGCCAGCATACCGGATTTCATTGAAGCTTGTATTCCCTTTAAAGCCGGTGTGTTCTGAATAGCCGCACAACCTCCCGCAAAAAGGGCGCCGTTCACAAACAGCTTTGGCATAGTGTAATATCCCCCGGTTGAAACTGTGCGGGCTCCCTGCTGCAGAACTTTTCCTTCCTTTATTATTCCGGCAACAAAGGGATGGCTTTTAAACCTTATGAATTCGTCATATATATCGAACATGGGATCTTCATAGCAAAGTCCCGCAAGAAAGCCGATAGCAACCTTGTTATCTTTCATCTCGTATATGAATCCGCCGCCTGGTGTGTCAAAGTCAAGAGGATAACCGAGGGTATGGATATCGTTTCCTTTGCTTGAAGAAAAATAATTATTTTCAGGCAGCTGTATTACTTCCTTGATTCCAATTTCAAAAACCTGAGGCATTTTATCTGAAAATATGTCGAGCTTTTTTGCAATATCCTGCACTAGGCTTCCTCTTGCACCTTCCCCGAAGACGGTAACTTTTGCCATGAGATCTATTCCGGGCTCAAAGTTGCTTTTCGGAGTGCCATCTTTTCCAAGGCCTTTATCCCCTGTTCGGATGCCTTCTACATTCTTATCGTTTGCGGCGTATAATACTTCTTTTCCGGCAAACCCAGGAAATATGTTTACGCCCAGTTCCAGGGCAATTTCCCCTAACCATTTTGTAAATTTGGAAAGGCTGATTACAAAAAAACCTTTATTGTGCATGTATCTGGGTATTAAAGGAACACGGAAAAAAGAGTTTTTTGTAAGGTATACGAATTCATCTCCCCTTACGACTGTTTCGATCGGGCATTCCTTCTCAGGATAATCGGGAATAAGCTCTCTTAAAGCAATCGGGTTTAAAACAGCTCCGCTTAAGGCATGAGCGCCTATTTCAGCTCCTTTCTCAATAAGTGCAACCTCAAGGTTGATATTTTTTTCCTTTGCAAGCTGCATAAGCCTGATAGCTCCGGCCAGGCTTGCCGGACCTCCACCCACAAAAAGCACGTCAAAATCAATTTTCTCTCTAACTATATCCATTTGTCCTCACCTTTATGTTTTTTAATCTAAAGTTATTTATGATACCTTCGTAAAAAGTCAGAAAATGATTTTTTACTTGGCGGGAAAGGGATTCCCCTCTCCCGCCGCTTGAAGTAAATTCAAGCGGTTCCACCCACACCCCAGACCGGGGCTTACTCGTCCTCGGCCTGATGATGGACTTTTTACGAGTCCATCATTTATAATATAGCCACAATTTAACTATAAACCTTGTATCAAAACAATTTTAATGTGACAACATTTTTTCATCATATCAAAAAAATCCGTTTTCTGACGCAACGGATTGCATTTGATTGTTTGTTATTATAGTAAATCGTGGGTAGTGGATCGTGAAACGAACTACGATCAACGAATCACGAAGTACGGACCGGCAACCAGAAACCAGAGACCAGAAACCAACGTATTAATAATATGAGCACAAAGAAACCGACAGTCAGCGTGATTATTCCCTCATATAACAGGGGATGGATACTAAAAGAGGCTGTGGATTCAGTCCTTTCTCAGGAATTTCGCGATTTTGAACTGATCGTGGTTGATGACGGCTCGGAGGATAATACTTCAGACATCCTATATTCTTACGGGAACAGAATAAAGGTTATAAGACAGAAAAACAAAGGCGTGAGCTCTGCAAGGAATAAAGGAATTAACTCGTCATCTGGAAATTATATTGCTTTTCTTGACTCGGACGACCTGTGGCTTCCGAAAAAATTATCAACTCAGGTTGCATTTTTTGAAAATAATTCCGACGCACTTATATGCCAGACAGAAGAAATATGGCTGAAAAATGTGAAGCGTGTTAATCCAGGGAAAAGGCATAAAAAAGTATCCGGATTTTTTTTTGAAAAATCACTTGAACTTTGCATGGTAAGCCCTTCTGCGGTTATGATGAAAAGGAGCTTTTTTGATGTTGTCGGTCTTTTCGATGAAAAGCTTCCTGCCTGTGAAGATTATGACATGTGGCTCAGGGTAAACTGCCGGTATCCGATATACCTTATTGATACCCCTTTGATTTTAAAAAGGGGCGGGCATAAAGATCAGCTATCCGGAATGCATTCCCTTGATAAATACAGAATTCAGTCAATTATAAAGCTTATTGAAAACAGCCTCTTATCTGAAGATCAGCAGAAACTTGCGATAAAAGTTTTAATAGAAAAATGCAGCGTTTATTCCGATGGCTGCCGGAAAAGAGGGC
Organism: Desulfobacterales bacterium; assembly: GCA_046485065.1. Classification (GTDB taxonomy): domain Bacteria; phylum Desulfobacterota; class Desulfobacteria; order Desulfobacterales; family RPRI01; genus RPRI01. The sequence continues at coordinate 2,431 of JAWOHP010000004.1, forward strand.
GAATAGAGGAAGCATTGCATTATATTAAGATCGCGGAAAACTACAGCGGTTCAAATTGAACGGAGACCCCCAAATGAAAACAAACATGAGAAGAAAAACAGCGCTGTTTATAATATATGTTGCAGCCTGTGTATTGACAGTGTCCGGTTGTTCATTGAAAAAACCAGTTACTGCCGCTAAAGTTGATAACAAGGAGCTTGCAGGGCATACGGCTGAATTTAAACAGGAAATCATTAAAGTAACGGATGGTGTATATGTTGCGGTCGGTTATGGACTTGCAAACTCAATATTGCTTGAAGGGCAGAGCGGTGTCGTAGTAGTTGATGTTATGGAGAGCGTTGAAGCAGCCATTCCGGTTAAGAATGCGTTTGATAATATTACGTTAAAACCTATAAAAGCAATTATTTACACTCATTACCATGCTGATCATGTTTTTGGAGCCGGGGTTTTCACAGAGAATAAAAAAATCGATGTATATTCCCACAATAAAACATTGGATGAACTGGATCGGGTTACTACAGTTGCGCAGGAAATAACTTATAAACGTGGAATGCGCATGTTCGGCACTTTTTTGGAAAACGGTGAACTTGAAAACTGTGGAATAGGCCCCTTTCTGAAATTTAACGATAAAACAATTCCTTCATATGTCAGGCCAAATAAGACTTTTTCAGGTGAAATCCTGAAAGTCAGCATAGAAGGCATAAATCTTGAGCTCATACACGCGCCGGGTGAGACCGATGACCAGATTGTTGTCTGGATACCTGATAAAAGGGTTCTCATTGCAGCGGATAACTATTACAAGTCCTTTCCGAATCTCTACACAATACGCGGAACCAGCTACAGGGACGTGCTTGCATGGGTTCGAAGCCTTGATAAAATGCGACTGCTGAAGGCAGAGTATCTCGTACCTTGCCATTCGCGCCCCGTAACAGGATCTGAAACAATATACAGAATGCTTACAGACTACAGGGACGCAATACAGTTTGTCCATGACCAGACAATACGGGGCATCAACCGGGGGCTTTCCCCTGATGAACTTGCAGAGACAGTGAAGCTGCCCCGGCATCTGTCGGAAAAACCTTATCTTCGCGAATACTACGGAACTGTCGCCTGGTCGGTAAGGAACATCTATAACGGGTATCTAGGGTGGTTCAGCGGGAATTCGACAGATCTAAACCCCCTTACATTAAAAGAGCGTGCCGAAAGGTTTGCAAGTCTTGCGGGGGGCAATAAAGAGCTTCTTGAGTATGCAAGAAAAGCCAGTGCAGAGAAAGACCACCAGTGGGTTTTAGAGCTTACTGACAAGCTGCTTCAGATCACTCCGGATATGAGTGAAGCCCTTGAATTAAAGGCTTTATCACTTCGTGCGCTTGCTTTACAGCAGGGAAATGCAAATGCCCGGAATTATTATCTCTCACAGGCACATGAGGCTGAGGGGAAGTTAAAACTGACACAGGTCAAAATTGATTCGGATCTGGCCTGCAGAGTCCCGCTTTCGGCTATTTTTGCAGGTATGAGTGTAAAACTCAATCCTGAAAAAAGCGCTGACATCGATAAAGTAGCCGGATTTTATTTCCCGGATACAAAAGAATCTTATACCGTTCACGTCCGCCGTGGAGTCGCTATAGTCGAACCGCGTTTTCCTGAGAAAGCAGATATAACCGTAACGGTTGATTCCTGTAAATGGAAAGAGATTGCAACAGGTCTTGCAAATCCTGCCGTGGCGCTGGTGAAGGGTAATGTAAAAATAGAGGGAGGAATAATTAACGTGGTTAATTTCCTCGGCCTCTTCAGAGACTAAAACAAGAAAAGCATTCATGCCTAACGCATGAATGCCTTTAATTGTTGATCTATAATCGTTTAATTAGACTTTTGTTACATTAGCTGCGCCGGGGCCTTTGGGGCCATCAACTACATCGAATGTTACGCGGTCACCTTCAGAAAGCGATTTAAATCCGGTTGAATTAATAGCTGAATGATGAACGAACACATCCTTGCCATTTTCCTGCTCAATGAAGCCAAAACCTTTGCTGTCATTAAACCATTTTACAGTTCCATTTGCCATAGTGTTTTCCTCCTTTCATAAGATACCATCAAGGTCTCTGACTTCAGGTCGTCACTTTGACAACATGGAACAATCCTTCTGCTCGAAACCGACTTGCAATACTTTGCAAATCTTTACTGATTTGTCTCATACTACATGGCGACTGTATGAATGTCAACATAAATTATTAAAATATTTTAGAATATTGTAATATGTCCCGGAATTGTCTTCAGGGTTGAATTTACTTTCAATAAAATCATGGGAATATATGTATTAAAGTGATTGTCATAATTATGTTCCAATTGGAGCTAGTTTAAATTGTTTGGGCATGATTGCGTATGAGAACAACCGATAATTTGCTGATCAACTGGACAACCGATTAATAAAATGATAATCATTACCTAACCCAAATGATTCTGCCATCGCCTTATGCCGGGATTTAGAATCCCAAATGCCATTTGGTGATTTTTTATGTTTCCATTAATATCTGACAGGAGAATACGTTAATGGATGGAAAAATTAGGTCTGATATATCGCCTGGAACCAGGGTTTCTATAGTGCTGAAGAAGGATCAGCGTACAGGGATATTGACAGAAGGGATTGTAAAGGAAATTTTAACTAATTCTCCCGTGCATCCTCATGGAATCAAAGTTCGTCTGGAAAGCGGGGAAGTCGGGAGAGTAAAGCATATTTCATGAAAGACATGTTCTTCATAAGAGCTTTGCGGACAAAGGATTAAGTAAAGCAGCATAGAATGCGCTCGCTTTTTCGGTTCAAACAACTATTTACAAGGAGAAATAAATGAACAGGAAAGTCATTGTTATTTTTGTGTTTGCGTTAATGTTTATATGGACGCCTTTTGCAGCAGCAGCACCGGACATGAAGGAAGGCCTGTGGGAGATAACCATGACTTCAAAAATGGAAATGGCCGGAATGTCTATGGCGATGCCTCCTGTAACATATACGCAGTGTCTTACAAAAAGTGACTTTGTACCAAAAAAAGAAGAACCGGGCCAGGAATGCGAGAAGATGTCAGTTAATGTCAGCGGAAATACGGTATCCTGGTCAATAAAATGTAAAAGTAAAGAGGGCATAATGAAAGGCACAGGCAAAATAACGTATAAAGGGAACACATACGAAGGTATTATGAACATGACCTTTCCTGATCAGGGTGGAGGTGAGGGCAAAATGACCAGCAATATGACAGGAAAGTGGATGGGGAATTGCAAGTAGTTATAGTAGTTATATAAAGGTATATACATTTGACATGTAAGCTTAAATGGCTATCCTCTTAAAGGTTTGGAGGTGAATATGAAAACAAATCCTGAACTGATCGCTCCATGCGGACTTTATTGCGGCGTCTGCGGTGTATATTATGCCACACAGGATAACAACCAGAAGTTTCTTGAAAAGATTGTAAATGTTTATAAATCCAATATGCCCGGCATGGACAGCCTGAAACCGGAGGATCTGTTGTGTGATGGATGCCTGTCAGGCAGAGTATCTGTATTTTGCAGGGTGTGTTCAATCAAGGACTGCACCCATGCTAAGGGCTTTGAAGGATGCAACGAATGCGAAAGTTTCCCATGCGAACATATTGATAACTTCCCGATGCCCGTTGGAAAAAAAGTTATTTTAAGGGCGGTTCCATATTGGCGTGAGCATGGTAAAGAGAAGTGGATAGAAGATGAAGAGGCTCGATATTACTGTCCTGAATGTAGAAATAAAATCTTCAGAGGAGCAAAGCGGTGCAATAAATGCGGTATTGAAGTTAATCTTGATTGAAGTTCCCCGCTCAAAAAGAGCGGGGAATTACATTTTACGACTCCTTGCTTGTTTCCTTTTTGTAGGCTTCTTTACCAGCTTCGACAGCGGCTGATAGAACAGATTTCTTTTCTTCAACCAAACTTTTTACTTTATCAGCGGATTCAACAGCCTTTTCTTTGACATGTTCAGCATATTCTTTTATTTTTTCCCTTGTTTCGCGTCCGGACTGAGGTGCAAGCAAAATCGCAATCCCTGCACCGACTATGCCTCCCAAAAGAAATGAAGCAACTAAAGAACCTGTATTGTAATCTTTTTCTTCCATATTATAACCCTCCTTCTTTTTACCCCTTAATTAACACACCTGTTGCGGCTTTAATTCCTGCCTTAAGAGCTAATATCCTGACAGAAAGCCGATTTTGTATTTCATCTGTTAAAAGCCCGAATGTCTTAATTTTAAATGCCAGTTCAGAAACGGTTCCGGATATATCTTTGACACTGGATGTGACAGAGCCTACATCATCGCTTACAGTTCTGATGCTTTTTAATGTTTCTTCGGCCTCCTTGAGTACCGGATTGATTTTCAATTCTGTTGCGGCAAGAAATAAGGTTACGGCATCAGCCGCTCTTTTTATCTGAATAAAAGAGTATATCAGAAAGAAAATAGTAGCAAGAAAGGTTAAGACTACCAGGATAAAAGATGTGATGAGCATTGGATTCTCCACAAACTGGCCCTCCCTATGCAAAATGAATAAATAATCTGGTATAAATATACGATAATTCTATTTCAGTTGCAAGTTGAATTTCGAAACAATACTGAAAACAATATCGTGTGCTTTTCAGATTTTTTGTGATAATGAATATTAAGGATATAACCTGTTGAGTTATTATATTGATTTAAATCTGGGCTCATTACAAATTAAATTATGTCTCCTGCCTTATATAAAAAAATCGGGATTGCTTCGGCTATTATGATGGCATCTGTCTTTTTCAGCCGCGTGATTGGCCTTTTCAGAGAAATGGCCATCGCATATGCCGGAGGCGCAGGCGGAGACGTTGACGCTTACCAGATCGCATTTGTTATTCCTGAAATACTGAACCATATTGCTGCAAGTGGTTTTCTCTCAATTACGTTTATTCCTATCTTTTCAAATTATCTTGCAAATAACAACGAAGATGAAGGGTGGCGTGTTTTTTCATTAATTATGACATGTTTCGGAGGGGGGTTGCTTTTTTTTATAATTATCGCAATGATTTTGGCGCCTCAACTTGTTTCCCTGATTGCCCCGGGCTTGAGTGATCCGCAGATTTTTTCTAAAGCTGTCCGGATGACAAGGATAATTCTTCCAGCCCAGTTTTTCTTTTTTTTAGGCGGACTGTTGATGGCTGTCCAGTTTTCAAAAGAGAAATTTACAATACCCGCTCTGGCCCCTCTGTTGTACAACATCGGAATTATTTCAGGAGGTATGCTGCTTGGTTCACGCTTTGGTATGGAGGGCTTTTCATGGGGTGTTCTGGGAGGAGCCTTTACCGGCAGTTTTCTCCTTCAGTACTGGGGCGCAAAAAAGGCGGGAATGAAATTTCAAATAAGCTTTAATTTCATGCATCCTGATTTAAGAAAATATGTTTATTTAACATTGCCGCTTATGTTCGGGCTTACAATGACGTTTTCAACCGAGTTTTTTTTGAAATTCTTCGGTAGCTTTTTGCCTCATGGAAGTATCGCAGCTCTTAATTATGGACTCAGGATAATGTTTATTATGGTCGGTTTATTCGGCCAGGCTGTCGGGATGGCCACCTATCCATTTATGGCCCGTCTTGTGGCTGAAAATAAAATTGAAGAAATGAACAAGCTGCTAAATGATACGTTAAGAGCTCTTTCTCTTGTTGTCCCGTTTTCCGTTCTTGCCATGGTGCTAAGGCATGAAATAGTTTTAATTATATTCCAGAGAGGAAGATTTGATGCTGCTGCAACAGAATTTACTTCAGGCCTGCTCGTTTTTCTCCTTGCAGGAACATTTGCTTTTGCGGCACAGACGGTTGTAGTAAGAGGATTTTATGCTATGCAGAATACTCTTTTCCCGGCGGGGTTTGGAACTCTTGCGGTTATTTTCAGCATACCTCTTTACTACTATTGCATGAATCTTATGGGCGCAGGCGGGATTGCCCTTGCTATTTCAATTTCAGCATTTTTACAGGTGTTTTTACTCTATGCTCTCTGGAACAAAAAAAGCCGTAATATCAAAAGCCGTGCCGTATATCTTTTTTTTACAAAGATAACTTTATTGAGCGCAGTAATGGGTATTCTGCTCGAGTGGTTTAAAAGAACGTTTTTGAATGGTTTTAATACAACCACTTTTTCCGGAAGTGTCTTATTGTCAGTATTCCTTTCAGCCCTGTTTGCCCTGATATTTGTTTTATCCGGCCATCTTCTTAAGATAAAGGAAATATCTGAACTGATGGAAAGGATTGCGGAACGGATTAAAAGGATTACTTATCAATAGAAATTTTATCTTCCGTATTTTTGCTTCCGCCTTTATTAAGGGGCTGCATTATCCTGATAGGAAGCATGATAGTCCTTTGGAGCATATTTAAAATTCCTGACCCGACCGCGGTAGGGGAAAGAGGTATAACCTCCGGGTCGTTGATCTTGCCCGTGACTCTGAATGGTATAGATATGATATTGCCATCCAATATTTGAGTTACAACCGGAATATATTTAATAATTAGATCGATGGTTTTAAACGGTGAAATCAGGACGACAAGGTCGATGCTATCTTTGTTAAGATCGATATTGCCGGTGCAGACTATTGCCATAGAAGCGCCGTCGATAACAAAGTTGGTAATAACAAATTTGCCATTTTCCAGTTTTCCAGATGCAGTTATTGAGTTATAGGCAAAGCCTTCGCCGACAAGATCGGGGATTTTGCCCCTGAAAATTTCGGTAAGATTCAAAAGGGCAAATATTTTCGACAAAATCGCTAGTTGATATATTCTTCCGTCCTTTGCTTTAAAATCGATTGTTCCATTAAGCAGCCGTGTTATTTCGTCTCCTTTTCCCTTTGTATATATTTCGCTTTCCAAACTGAAAGAACCGGTTGCCACCTTCTGTTTATTGAAAAAGCAGTTAATGGAAGAATCGAGCTTTTCATCACGTGCAAGGGGAAAAACTCTGAATTGAAATTTATCCGGTGATGTTTCAATGATTCCGGTAAGTGAAATCCCGCAAAGATTCGAGTTAACCAGCGCAATGGGAATATGTTCTGAACCTAAAGTTATATCGGCATGAACAGGGCTCAAAGTCAGATCGCCGTATTTTAAATACTTTACTTTTGCCCTTATTATCCCCGAAATAAAGGAATCGTGGGAGCTTTTTTTGGCCTCGTCTGTTTGAAATAATTTGTTGTCTGTAAAATCAGTTATAGTTGACCATTCCAGAAAATCGGCTGTGGCATTCATATCAAGCAGTAATTTTTCCTTTGACAAAACAGCGTTTCCATTAAAGGCTATATTGCTCCTGCCCGATGCTATCTTGCATTCCTCTATTACAATCTTGTTCTCTTTGAGTGTTTTCGGAGATTTTTCCCCGGGAGTTTTAAATATCAGCCTTGTTATAGTGACAGGCTCCCTGTAAAAATCTTTATAATCTATGATGAGATTTTCAATTTTCCCGGACGTATTGACACTCCATGAATGAGGAGCAAAAAGGGGGCCGGATAATTCAAAATTATTCAGGCTCACCGTACCCCCAGGGAACGAAATACCTTTTAAGGCTGTTTTGGCGCTTTGAAAAGACAGGATAAAAGGGTTTATATCTTTTGCATGGATTTTCGATTTTTCAGATAAAAATTTAAAGGAATTATCCTTGTCATGCTGGAATCCGGCCGACAGGTTTGAGATTGAAGATTTGCCCCATGCGGCGTTTTTGAGTTTAAAAATAATTAGAGAATCATCCAGGGAAAATTTTTCGCCGCTTATTGTTATAAGACTAGGTAATCTCTCATATATCCCATCCAAAGTAAAATCGGAAACATTCACCTTCACCTGAGTTGATCCGGCGCTTTCATTTATGGTTAAAATCCCGTTTGCCTGTCCCCTGCATTCTTTGATCAGGGAGAGTTCGTGTAAAAAAGACTCATTATCCACAACCTGTTTTAGCACCGGAGGCAACTGTGAAAGATCGGCATGAATTGTCGTATCCAGATAAAAGGTGTCGCTTTTTTCCGATAAACCAAGTTTAAGGGTTCCGTTTTTTGCTGTGGAATTCCCCAGACGACCTTCAAGATTATTTCCTTCAAGAATGCCTCCTGAAACAGCCACATTTCCTTTTACACTTTCAAGTTCAAGAAACGGTTCCGGAACATTGATTTTTCCATCAAGGATGTCTCCGCGGATTGATATATTTTCGATATTTACAAGTTCTGAAACAGAAGGTGCCTTTGATTTTATAGTGATTGACGGGACTTTTCCATCTTTTATGATATCGAATATCTCTTTGGTTGTACCGGAATTCCCAGCAAAAAAAAGAGCAGCATTTCTTGTTATGTTTATGTCAATATTTTCCCCTCCAAGCTCAAATTCTGTAAGGGAAAGTGATCTGTTTGTGCTGAATTTTCCTGAAAGACTTATTTTCGGATTATCAATGTCAAGTTTATTAATTATTGTTTTTGTTCCATTTTTATCTGCAAGGAAATTACCCGAGAAGTATCTTCCATTAACAACAAACATATCTGTTTGTCTTTGAAATGACATTGACGGAATTGCTCCTTCAAAGTTAGAATAAAATTCAAGAAATCCCTTCTTGTCGAAATAGGCCTTTAAATTTACTTGTGAATCGTTAATTTTTAGATCTGAGTTCGGAGAAAAATAATCAAAAATAATTTTTGGATTTAACTTCAATAAATCAATACGACCTTCACCGGTTGAAGTACGGGGGAAAAGTTTTCCGTTAAAAGATATCCTTTCACAAAAGTTGGATCTGCCGGTTAATGCTATTGTAATCCTGCCGGGCCTGAGATTAATATTAGATGTGATATTATCAAACTCAAAATAAAGGTGGTTTCTTTCATAAAAGCCGGCTTTTCCGTTCCCGATCTGAAGCACGAGATTTGTATCTTTAAATGCCTCGTTTGAAAAAATTGTTTTTAATGTTTTCTCTATTTCTTTGAAAGTAACTTTTTCATACAATTTTGGATCTTCTTCCGATCTCTCATTAATGAATACTTTTATGCTGGGAGTATCAAGGTAAAGCTTGTTTATATTTACCTTGCCTTTAAATAAGGACATTATTTCAGGATATGCTTTTAAGGTGCCTACGGTTATTATAAATTCTCCGGGAACTGACAGGCTTGCATGGTGCATTTCAGCGTGAAAGAGCGGAAAAAACTGAATATCTACAGACTGAAGCTTAATCTGATGGCCGGTTTTTTGGAAGATCTGTTCAACTATTTTGGCTTTTAGATATTCAGAGCCTATAAAGATTGGCAGTAAGAGCGATATAATCAATGCAAGAATAAGAAATATTCCTGCCCCTAAAGATGTCCATAATATAATTCTTTTTACTAATTTCATGTAATATTAATAGCATCAAATGTTATCAGGTCAAGATAAAACCGCCCGCCCATTTTTTATAGTTGACTGACAGCTTGCCCATCCTATTCAATTATGTTAGGAGGTCATAAAATTTAATTCTTTTTTTAAAGGATATACTTGAAGTGGAGAAACATGGGCTCCGGATTTAACGAAATAGTCGTAGTGGTTTTAATTGCGTTTGCAATATTTTTTCTACCCAGGCTGAAGGGAAAAAGGCAGGAAATAAGATTTATAAAATCAACCCCTAAAAGCCTTGTTGCTTCAGGCCGCATACGTCTTGCAATATTCGTTTCTGTTTTGTGGGCTGCCGGGGCGGTACTGTTTTTTAAGCCGTGGAATGAAAATCTGTTTCCTTTCATTTATATCGGAATAGGGCCGGTTTTTCTTGGATGGGGGTTAATCTGGGTTCTTGCCGGCTACAAAAAGTATAAACGTTAAAAAAACCGAAAGTTTTTTAAACCTAAACAGCGAGCAAACCCTCTGCTCTTTGCGGCAGGGAGCTTTAAACACCAACATTAACCATACTCCCCCGCCCAGCCTTTAAAGAGTAATTATGCAAAGATCCCTATTAATAAACAAGAGCTATCAGGAGCCTTTCATGTCTTTTAATTCCGCCAGCCTTTTTGCAGCAGCTTGCCGAACACCTTCATCAACATCTATTTCCGCCATTTTAGCAAGAACGGCTGTGTCTTTCAGCATTGCTGCCCCCTCTTTGCGAAGTTCAGGATTTTTATGCATGTGTCTTGGAACAATCAAATCTGAAAATCTGAATCCCATATATTACCTCCTTTCAAATTTGTTTGGAATCCGTTTATTCGGAAATCCTAATGCCCATATTTGCTTTTCCTGATTCGAATCGGTTCAAATAATGTACATTTCCTGTTTGGAGACAATTATATTTAATGGGGCGTCTTGCAAGCATGTAAGTTAATGCATACTTGCAAATAAAGTATTTCAAAATAATTGATATGTCAAGATTTATTTCGAAAGGTTAAAAATTCTTTCCAACTATATGAAGTTAAAAATATTTTTATAATACCAGGATGATATTGAAGCTTCCCACTGCAAGCTATGGGGAATCTTCGGCCGTATGGAATAGCAGCCATTTTTAATACGCTTGTTGTTTTAGGTTCAAAGAAAACAACAATTGATATATTTGGAACCTTTCATAATGTTACAGGAAAGGGATCATCCGGAATTTCAATCTGCTTCAGCCTGTTTTCAAAAAGGGCGCTTTTATCATTCAGCTCTCTCGAAAGGGCTTCAAGTTCATCAAAAAGTTTGTCTATCGATGTCTGGGATGTATAAATAGCCTGAGAAAGTTCAACTATTTTTTTCCCTGTACCTCCTTCGGAGGCCTTCTGCATTGCTTCTGTGTATTCGGTAAGCTCTTTTTCCAGGGCTTCGATCCGGCTTTCCGTTCTGGTGATTTTCTGCTCTAGCGGTCTTAATGTTTTCGACTTTTCGGTTATTATTTCGGAGCGAAGGCGCCTGAGTTCTTTCTTTTTAACTTTTGCACCAGCGTCAAGGATATCGTCGGAAGCTGAAATATTTTGTACAAGCCCTTTTTCGTCTTCCCATCCTTCCTTTTCAAGAAACCGCTGGTAGGTTCCTTCGAAGACATGCATATTTTCGTTCTGGAATACAATCAGGCGTTCGGCAAGGGCATGCAGAAACATCTCGTTGTGGGTTACCATGACTACTGCGCCTTGAAAACTGTCAAGAGCAGCAAGCAGGGCATCGCATGAGTCCATATCAAGATGGTTTGTAGGCTCATCCAGAATGAGAAGATTTACAGGAGTTGCAAGGAGTTTACCTAAAAGAACCCTGCTCTTTTCTCCACCGGATAAAACACCTATTTTCTTTAAGGCTGAATCTCCTTCAAACATCATGACCCCGCATATGTTTCTTGCCGTCTGCCTTTCTATATCATGATGGGAATAGAGGATTTCCTCTTCTATTGTCCGGCTGTCTATAAGATGGTTCACGTTAGTCTGTTCAAAAAAACCTTTAATCGAAGCAGGATTATAATCTACCTGTCCGGTTTGGGGTGAAAGAGCGCCGGCAAGAATTTTCAAAAGAGTTGTCTTGCCTTTGCCGTTTTTCCCGATTACACAGACCCTGTCACGGGCGCCGATTATGATATCGAAATCTCTTATAAGAGGTTTATTCTGATCATATGAGAAAGAGACATTGTTTGCGCCAAGAATGCGCTTTCCACGGTAAGGAGCGCTCCTGAAAGAGAAATCGAGGGTTTTAATCCTTTCCAGCTTATCCTTTTTCTCCATCTTATTCAGGGTTTTTACTCTCGATTGTACCATGTTGGCAAGTCTTGCCTTTGCCCTGAACCTGCTTATAAAAAGCTCTATTTCTTTCTTGCGTTTTTCATCATTGACCCGTGTTTTTTCGTATATTTCCTCGTCCTGCGCTGTATGGGTATAATATTTTTCCGTGTTACCGGCGATCTTGCGGATTTTTTTCCTGTGTATACCGAGGGTATGGGTTACAATTTTATCCATAAACCCTCTGTCATGGGTGATCAGCATGAGTTCGCGGGGCCAGTTGACCAGAAAACGCTCAATCCAACGTATTGAAGTAATATCAAGATAATTAGTAGGTTCATCGAGGAGCAGAAGATCGGGTTCTGATACAATCACTTTGGCAAGATTCAGGCGGACCTGAAATCCTCCGGAAAGATCCATCGGACTGACACTCAAATCATTTTCTGAAAAACCTAGACCCGAAAGAATTTTTTCGACCTTCCAGAAATGATCTTTCTCGTTTTCGGGAAGACCTCTCATGCCCTCCTTAAGCACTGTATCTTCCGTGAATTCCATATGCTGTTCAACGCAGCCGATACGATAAAGTTTTGGTATAATTATGGCTCCTGAGTCAGGAAATTCTTCTTTTTTTATGAGTCTGAATAAAGTCGTTTTCCCGTGGCCGTTCCGCCCGACAAGACCGACCCTCTCTTTAGGGTTTATCTTGAAGCCGGCCCCTTCAAAGAGAACGTAACTGCCAAAACTTTTTGTAATATTTTCTACGCTTATCATGAGTTAAAATTCTTCTCCCAACTATTTGGGAGAAAGGGGTCAAGGATCCCAGGGGCCAAGGGTTCAAGTGTTTAAAAAGACGTACTCGTGTCTTAACTTCCGAAGGACTCATCCGGGATATCAATCGGCGCGCCATTTATGTTTAATATGGCATCCATGTTTCCCATTGTTTTGGGAAGAACACTGCAGATAAAATATTCAGCGGTCCGGTACTGACCTTCATAATATGCAATATTTTTATTTTTTGATGCCATCTCCCTGATTGCGGCGCTGCCGGCATTTCCTGTCAGTTTTTCGAGTTTGGGTATGGCAATTGAAGAACGCCACAGGTGCATCCATGCCATGATGACATCCCCCATCACATCCATAAGGGGACTTGCATGAGCAAAGGCTACAAGAACTTTTTCAGACATGGCAATTTTCCCTATGTGAAGCGATATCTTGCCCAGCTTGTTAACAGCAGCTTCAACTTTTTCTGCGAATTCTTTCAGCTTTAGATGCTTCTTTGTTTCAGCGATTGTTTTGTTAATTTCACCAAGAAGCTCCATGAAAGGCTTTCCATTTTTCATACCCAGCTTACGGCCAAGCAGATCCATAGCCTGGATACCATTTGTTCCCTCATATATGCTGGTTATCTTGCAGTCTCTTAGAAGCTGTTCAACCGGAAATTCTTTAGTATATCCATATCCTCCGTAAACCTGAACGGCCTGAGTGCAAACCTCGAAAGCCTTGTCCGAGCAGTATGCCTTGATTATGGGAGTCAGGATTTCAACATAACCCCAGTGTTTTTCTCTTTCTTCCTGGCTGCTCGTGGTACTCAGAATATCGAAACAATTCCCTATGTAATAAATGAAGCTTCTCATTCCATCAACATGGGCTTTCATCCAGATCAGCATACGTCTAACATCGGGATGTTCGATTATGGGTACTCTCGGAGCGCTCTGATCGAACATCTTTAAAAGCGGCCTTCCCTGAACGCGGTTCCTTGCATAGTTTAAGGCATGCAGATAGGCGGCACTGGCCATTGAAAAAGCCTGAACTCCTACGCCGAGGCGGGCTTCATTCATCATGTGAAACATCGCCTTCATTCCCTTGTTCTCATCACCAAGAAGCGTGCCGCGGCATTTCCCCTTGCTTCCCAAAGATAAGCTGCAGGTTGAGCTTCCATGAACACCCAGCTTCTCTTCAATTCCCGTGCAGATAACATCATTGGGTTCCCCGAGACTTCCGTCGTCGTTAACCCATATTTTGGGGACTATAAACAGGGATATTCCCTTTGTGCCTTCGGGCGCTCCTTCAATGCGTGCCAGAACGGGGTGTATTATATTCTCTGTAAGATCCTGTTCACCGCCTGTTATAAAGATCTTGTTTCCCGTGATTAAATATGTGCCGTCAGGATTCTTTTTCGCGGAAGTTGTGAGATTACCGACATCCGAGCCTGCTTCCGGTTCTGTCAGGAGCATTGAGCCACCCCATTGTCCTGAATACATCTTCTCCAGAAAGAGTTTTTTCTGTTTTGCCGTTCCGAAAATTTCAACAAGCTTCCCTGCTCCGTGGCAAAGGCCTGGATACATTGAAAATGAACAGTTTGCCCCGTTAAAATATTCGGCTGCCGATATGGCAACCATGACAGGCAGACCCTGTCCTCCCACCGCAGGGTCATCAAGCATTGCGATCCATTCGCCCTTCCGGTAGAGATCAAATGCCCGGTGAAAAGAAGAGGGCACCATTACTTTTCCGTTTTCAAACCGGCATCCTTCCCTGTCGCCCAAAACATTTGCGGGAAGAAGTTCCTTTATTGCCAAATTGCGCGCCTCGGAAATGATAAGGTCGATAGATTTTTTATTTAATTCACTGTATTTTTCACACTTAATCAGCTCCTCGATTCCCAGTTGTTCATAAAGGACAAAATCGATATCCCTTCTGTCTGCTATTTCCTGTGCCATGTTTATTCCCTTTCAGATTGACAGATTCGTAAAAATTATATGCTCACTTAATGAGCTTTTTGGGGAATTTTAAATCACTTCGCTAAATCACAAGAAGGTTTGGGCTGACGCCTTCAAAGCCTTGTGATTTTTAACGCTCAGCAATTTAAAAATCTAATTCCCAAAAACCTCAAATCCGTTCGCATATAACTTACGAATCCTGTTGTTTTAGACATTTTTGAATCAGTTATATTATGAATTTAGAGATGATCTCCTTCATTATTTCGGTTGTTCCCCCGCCTATCGACAATATCCTGTTGTCACGGAAAAGTCTTTCAACAAGGTATCCGCGCATGAACCCGTAACCGCCGAATATCTGTACAGCTTCATATGTGACTCTGTCGCTTACGCTTGTGGCAAAATTCTTGGCCATTGAAATTTCTTTTATCTGGTTTGCCCCTGAATCGATCTTTGCGGCTACGCGGTAAGTGAATTCCCGGCTCACTTCTACAAGAGTAGCCATTTCAACGAGCTTGTGACGGATTACCTGGAAACCTTTTATGGGACGTCCAAAGGCTTCTCTTTTTTTAGCATATTTTAAGGATTCTTCAAGAGCCATCTGGGCTGTCATGTTGGCCATTATCGCAAGCTGAAGCCTTTCGGTCTGAAAATTCTCCATAATACCGTAAAATCCCTCGTTTTCCTTACCGATAAGATTTTCAGCCGGAACACGGCAGTCGTCAAAAAATATCTGAGCTGTATCGGAAGCCCACCACCCGGTTTTTTTCAGCTTGTTTGAAACCGAATACCCAGGAGTATCTGATTCAATAATCAGGAGGCTTATTCCATGCGCCCCGTTTTCTCCGGTTCTTACGGCACATGTTATCTGGTCGGCCCTGCATCCGCTTGTGATAAATGTCTTGCTTCCGTTAACTATATAACTGTTCCCGTCCCTGACCGCGGTTGTCCTTATGTTTGCGACATCTGAGCCTCCCTCGGGTTCTGTAATTGCAAGCGCGGCGATTTTCTCTCCAGCAAGGACGGGCTTAACAAATTTCTCTTTCTGCTCTTTCGATCCGGATCTTACAATGGGAGGTATTGCAATGTTGAGCGAGCCGAGCCCGGCAACCAGACCTCCGGAACCGGAACGCATGAGTTCTTCCCATACTGCTATCTGAAAAAATATGTCTCCGGGTGTTCCTCCCAGTTCTTCAGGATATCCTGTTCCAAGTATTCCGACTTCTGCGGCTTTTATGTAAAGGGAACGCGGAAATTCGCATTCTTCTTCCCATTCCTCGATAAAAGGGATAATTTCCTTTGCGACGAATTCTTTTACAGAGCGGCGAACCATTTCATGGGCTTTCCCGAAGTATTCCTGGCAGGAAGCCTTTGCAGCAAATTCTAATGCCATAGCTTACCTCACAATTCCTGCGGCATCGGAGCAGGAGGCATAACAAGAGCTGAACCTTCCGCCACGATTTCGCCTTTCTGGTTTGTCCATGTGAGCGCCATCCTGACCCAGCGCTTCTTTTCTATCTTCTCAGAAACTTCACCTGTTGCGGTTATGGTGTCGCCAAAGTACGTAGGAGCTTTAAAACGGCAGGTTATTTCAAGGGCGACTGTTCCAAGTCCGGGGAGTTTCATTCCCAGCACCGGAGCTATAAGGCTCTGGGGAAGGGCGCCGTGGGCGATTCTTGTGCCGAAAGGAGTCGCTTTTGCGAATTCCTCGTTTAAGTGCATGGGGTTAAAATCGCCTGAGATTCCTGCGAAAAGATAAACATCTGTTTCTGAAATCGTTTTTGTAAAAGAGGCTGACATGCCTATTTCAAGCTCGTCATACGTGAAGCCCAGTTCGAACTTCGGTTTTTCATCAGGCCTGAAATGATCAATATCCATTATGGTGGAAGTGCTCTTTTTCGCGAACACGGCTTTGACTTTCAAGCCTGTGCGCATTTTGCTTAAAGGTATACCTTTGACTATATGAGCTACAGGCGTATCAGAACCGTCAATTTTGATTAGGGCTAAAATATACGGGGGTTTTACAGGCTGATGGGGTTCTTCATATCTTATTATTGTAAAGCCGGTTACTACCCCGGTATTTTTCAGCTCAACCCAGTTTTCTGATATGTTTGAAAAGCAATTTTCGCAAACGGTTCTGGGAGGGACAAAAACCTTGTTACAGCGGTCACATTTTAATCCCAGGATTTTTTTCTTGTCCCTTAAAGAGATAAGAAAACGGCTTCCTGTCCGGCCCGCAAAATACTGGTACGGCAGGGCCAGTTTTCCTTCTACAATAAAGCAGTCATCCTTAATCGATTGCATGATTTCTCCTTCTATGTTCAGTCGATTATTTCAAAATATTTAATATCAGTTATCGCTCCGATGCGCTCTTCGTTCCATACGGGGCGGACTCTTGCGCCTTTTCTTGCTCTTTCTATGTCAGAAGGTTTCAGCTCATGCCAGAGAGTTTCATGCCCCTTGCAGCCGTCAAGAAGAAAATGAGCCGAACAGTAAGGAGTTTCCCTGCTTTCTCCTGAAAGTGGATCCGGGCTGGCATAGTAAGCGATGTCGCATATTGTTATAACGCCTTCCGGGCCGACTTCAACCCAGTCAGTTACCCTGATCCTGCATTCTGCGCAAATCTCCCTCGGCGGGAGCTGAAGCCTTCCGCATTTCGGGCATTTGTTTGCCATTATTTTTTTCCTGCTGAATGCTTTCAAAAATTTTCCCATGACAGGGCCTGTTGCAAATCTCTGTGGTATCGAAAGAACCTGCTTGATGCGGATAAGTTCGTCCTGTTTTTCCTCTTCGGCTCCGGCAGGTCCGGGAGGCGAATATTTTTTGAAGAACTGGGTTGCCTTCATCAGAAGACCCATGTCACCTTCGACTTTCAGCCTTCCCGAAGAGAAAGCGGACATTCCGTCAAGAGTTCCAAGCGTGATCGCAATCCAGTCCTTTGCTGAAATAGTAGTGGTAACGTTGGGAGTGTGCAGGCCTTTCAATACGTTAACAATACCGTCTTTTACGGATACGGTCCATTCACCGCCGCCTGTTCCTGTGATCACATAACCGTAATTGGCAGTGATGCCCTTGACTCCGTCGGGATTTACCCTTGATTCCATCGTGCCGAAGATATCTTCAACTGTCACAACAGGTGCGGCTTTTGGAGGCGAATATTTTTTGAAGAACTGGGTTGCCTTCATCAGAAGACCCATGTCACCTTCGACTTTCAGCCTTCCCGAAGAGAAAGCAGACATTCCGTCAAGAGTTCCGAGTGTGATAGCCACCCAGTCCTTTGCTGAAATAGTAGTGGTAACGTTGGGAGTGTGCAGGCCTTTCAATACGTTAACAATACCGTCTTTTACGGATACGGTCCATTCACCGCCGCCTGTTCCTGTGATCACATAACCGTAATTGGCAGTGATGCCCTTGACTCCGTCGGGATTTACCCTTGATTCCATCGTGCCAAAAATATCTTCAACAGTCGCTTCAGGACCCTTGCTCTTCTTCGGTCTTGGAGTGAGCCCCCAGGTGCGCAGATCTTTTTTCAATACCTTCCCGATAGGGCTTCTCGGAAAGTCTCCATCGATGATTTCGACATATTTCGGGACCTTGAAATTGGCCAGATTTTTTCTGCAAAAATCGACTACTTCTTCTTCGGTAAGTGAGTCATCAAGCGGCACAACAAAAACTTTTACCTCTTCGCCCATTGTCTTGTCAGGCACACCGACTGTTGCGGCTTCCTGAATCTTGGGGTGAGTCGCAAGGAGATTGTCAATCTCCTTCGGGTATATGTTTTCGCCGCCTCTTATAATCATATCCTTTATTCTGTCGACAATGAATATATACCCGTCGTCATCCTTGTAGCCGACATCGCCGGTATGCAGGAATCCATTTACAATCGTTCTTGCCGTTTCTTCAGGTCGATTGTAATAACCTTTCATAACAGCATCGCCTCCGATAACAATTTCACCCGCCGCACCGGAAGGAAGTTCATCGCCCTGTTCATTTACTATTTTTATGATCTGTCCCGGAAGCGGAAGGCCGATAGATCCGATTTTACGAACCCCGTCACGCGGATTTATGGTGCTGACGCATGTCACTTCAGTAAGACCGTATCCCTCAACAATAGGGATATTAAAGACTTCCTGAAATTTTGTGAATGTTTCAGGGGTTAAAGGGGCGGCGCCGCATACTCCGAATTGCAAGGAGCTTAAATCGTATTTCTGGCGTGTCGGATCTGTGAGCAATATCTGGTATACGGCCGGCACGGCAGACCAGAAATTGACCTTGTATTTATCCACAACTTCCCAAAATTCGCTTGCACTGAAACCTTTCCGCAATATGATCTGGTGTCCCATTCCCATGGAAAAGGTGCATGTAAGCATTGCATTGACGTGGAACAGGGGGAGGAAGCATAAGAGCACCATTTTTTCGTCGAGTTTTAATGCTTTTGTTATCCCGTCGACATCCGCAAGCACGTTTTTGTGGGACAGCAGAACTCCCTTTGGATTTCCCGTAGTTCCGGATGTATAAAAAATATAGGCGGTATCTTCAATATCAGCGTCAGATTCGACAATGGTCGTGTCTTTTTCTTCCATGAGAGCGTTGAAGGAAACATGACCGGGCTGCGGAGATTCCCCCACTTCGATTACGACTTCAAGGGAAGGACATTTATCTCTGATCTCCTTTAAAATAGGAAGATACTGGTCTTCAATTATAAGTCCTTTTCCTTTTGAATCATTCAAAAGATACTCAACTTCAGGAGCCTTCCACCATCCGTTTACAGGTCCCGCAACAGCTCCTATTCTTTGAATAGCAAAATATGCGATAAGTGTTTCAGGGCTGTTCTGAACAAGAACATGGATAAAATCCCCCCTGCGAAATCCAAGTTTTTTTAATGCATTTGCAAGCACCATAACGCGCTTTCGGAATTCATCATAAGTTACAACCCTGTCGTAGAAATTAATATAGGTGGAATCCTTGTATTTATCGGCTGCCTTGTCCAGAAAGATTCCAAGATTCATGATAGCCTCCTGTGCTGTATATTAACGTTTAGATTGTCATCCAATTAAAAACTCCTGTCTTCGGACGAAGATTTTAAGTTTTTATCTTTTTACTCCAAAAGGATTCAAGGGGTCCGGGATTCAAGGGTTCAAGGGAAAAAATGAATCCTGTGCTCCTGATTTTGTTACCACGGAACTTCTTTGGTTAATAAAAAAAGAACCGTCCACATTGTTCCTCCGAAACCTGAAGCCATTGCCTGATTTACGGGTTTTTTCACCTGATGCTCTCCGGCTTCACCCATTATCTGCAGTGCCGCTTCCGCAACCCTGACCATGGCGGTAGCGCCTATCGGATTTGAAGCTATGACACCGCCTGACGGGTTGACCGGAAAAGAACCATCCATTGTAATATCGTCATTTTCGACCATACTGAGATGTTCGTCATTTTCGAGCAAAAGAAATTCCCTCAGCCAGTCGAGACCCCACCAGCTTGAAGGATCATACATCTCAAACAGGTCGATTTCCTTGCGGGGATCCTGGATTCCGTTTCTTTCATAAAGTTGTTGTGCCGCATATTTATGGGTTGTCAGGTAAGGGACACCCCCGAAAATGCAAAACAATTCTTCCCTGTGAACTGTTATATGATCTTTGATCCATGCCGGCTGCCTGCAAAGTTTCTTTGCTTTTTCTTCCGACGCAAAGATCATTGCACAGGCTCCGTCACTCTGGGAGCACATGTGTATCATCCTTAATTCACCGACAAGGGCCGGAGAGTTTTTTGCAAGATCATCAGCCTGATCGAATTCAAGTCCGAGCCTTCTGTGGGCTTTATCATTTTTCATGGCATGTTTATCCATGATGATCCGGTATTTCATGGAAGCTTTTTTGGCTCTTTCCTCGCCGAATTCTTCTATCAAGTCCGCGGCCGTCATCCCGGTTAAGGCGCCGGTCTGAAGCTGGCGGCCCCAGAGGGGATCGGCCATATTGGTTATTCCGCCTGTTGTATGCCCTTCCTGAAGTTTTTCAAAACCGACAGCAAGCACTATGTCATGAAGGCCTGATGCCACAAGATGGTCGGCAGCGCATACTAAAGTTGCGCCCGTTGTTCCTCCAGTTGTGACCCTCAGCGTCTCCTTTCCATATGCTCCCGTTCCGAGAGTATGCCATAAGTCAGGCTGATGAACCATCTCGAACAATTCCATGTTGCCATGAACAATGCAGTCTACCTCATCTATTGTTATCCCTGCCTGTTTCAGGGCAGCGGAAACCGCTTCATGTATCATTTCGGGCTGATTTACGTCTTCTCGGTGACTCGAATATACTGTTTGACCGACTCCTATGATTCCGACGTTTCTGTTTTTTTTCATTGCCTTTCCCCCTAGTCGCGTTCAAGTATTATAACGGTATGAAACTGCCCGGCCGGACCCATAACACCGTGTGAAAGAGCAGTTTTTGCATCTTTGACCTGTCTTTCTCCTGCCTGACCGGTCAGCTGTAAAACTGCCTCTGCGGTTCGGACCAATCCTCCTAAAATAAGAGGATTTCCGGCAAGCATTCCACCTGAAGGATTTACCTTGAATTTATCCGGTCCACCGGATTCAATCCACTTTGCTCCTTTGCCTTCATCGCAGATGCCGAGTCCTTCAATCCACATAGGGTGTTGGTACGCATACTGGTCAGATATCTCTATTACATCAAATGCTGAACGCGGGTCTTTTACGCCGGCCCTGTCATATGCTCGCTGAGCCGCTTTTTTAATGGCAAAATTCGAAGCAAGATTCCTGTCTCCTAAAAAGAATCTGTCCATGCAGTTTCCAACGCCTTTAATCCAGACAGGATTTTTCGTGATTTCCCTTGCCCTTTCTTCCGAGGCCAGTATCATGCCGACCGCTCCGTCCGAAACAGGATAGGCATGAAGCTGGCGTATAGGGTCGGCAAGCATAAGTGAGCTGAGCACCTCTTCTTTTGACACCGGCTTTATTTCAGGAGTGAAAGGATTGCTTGCCGCATTGCAGCGTGCTCGGACTACAACATCAGCGAGATGTTCGTCCGATATTCCTGATTTTTCGGCATAGGCCTGTGCCTGAAGTCCGGCTGCCGCGCAAAAGTCCATCCCAACGGGCCGGGTATAAAAGGGATCGAAAGCATGATGGGTTACCATGTTACGGCTTCTTGCCTGGGATTCCTTGCAGTGACCGATTATCAGAACAAGGTCGGTGTGCCCCGACATAATTGCAGCGAGGCCGTAGTAAACTGCCTGGGCGCCTTCCTGTGCCACTTTCTCTTCACATCTTAAATGGGCTCCGAGAACATCTGTCATTGCGTTATCAGAAATTGTGCGGGCGTCAAAAATATCGTCTGAAACGTTTATGGCCATGCTGATGCCGTTTTTTTCCGAAAAATCGAGTCCTGTCTGTTCAAGGAGAGATTCGAGAACCTCCAGCGCCATTCCCTGAAACCGCTGTTGCCACTTGTCCCGTTCGTATGTGGTTTGCGCCGCAGCGCATATTGCTACTCTTCTTCCCATAAAAAAACTCCTTTTAAATAATTTTAAAGGGTTCGAGGGTTCAAGGGTTCCCGACATAACAATTCCAGAATTTCCCTTGCTTTATTGCCCTTATGATGCTGTCCTTATTCCTCCTGCAATCCATTTCGACCCATGCCCTGCCGCATCCGGATCTTGTATGAGAATCGTCTGAAGCAACTTTTGAATACGGAATCATGGGCGTATCAAATTCAGGTGTCTTAAAGCCTTTTGAAGTTATTTCAATCGCATCGATTGGAAAACGCTTCGCGACTGAATTTATACGCTCGATAACCTTTGGAACAGGCAGGTCGAGATCCGCTGGATGATTGAATATATGAAGAATCTCCCTGTCGCCGTATATACGGTTGATGTGGACATATCCTTTTTCAAAAACTGTCATTTCAACTCCCGTAAATATGAGGAGTTTTGCTGTTAAATGGTTTACATCGTCATAGCATCCCTGTCTCAGGAGATAATCATGGTCGGTTAAAGCTATAAAATCGAAACCAAGGCTTTCATAGACATTGGCTGCTTCCGAAACCGAAAGGCTTCCGTCGGAACAGGTTGTATGAACGTGCAATGCGCCTTTTAACAGCATATCTGAATTGATTCCTTATTCTTACTGCACGGAAAGCTTGCTTATTCCGCCAAGTATGAAAGCAACAGTATCTTTGCTGATTGTTTTCATATCTTTTGAACGGTCCTGCCATATGAGAAAATGGTAAGCGATTCTCTCGTACATTCCGAGTATGCTTACAGCCATTATTTCCGCGGAAAGAGAGCTCTGATAATTTGAACTTCTGTTGTCGCTCAATCTTGTGAGTGCTTCCTGAACGTCTGCAATGAGTTTGTCAAAAATTTGCCTGCGGTGTTCTTCAACAAGATTGCTTCTTCCCATCGATTCTTTAAAAAGAATTGCGAGTTTCTCCGGATATTTGAGGCAAAACTCTTCGAAAAATACGTGTCCGGCGCTCTTTATTCCGTCCAGGGAAAAATCTGCTTTTATGAATTCTGAACCAAGCAACTCTCTTAATTCGAAGCTTATTTTATCAAGAAGGTGAACAAGAAGGTCTTCCTTGTTTTTAAAATAGAAATAAAGCGTTCCGACAGAGACTTCAGCGGAATCAGCGATCCTTTCCATGCTGGCCTGGAGGTATCCTTCGCGGGCAAAAAGTAATTCGGCGGCCGACAAAATACTTTCGTACCTGTGTTCACGCTCCCGCTGCCTTCTTAAAGCTGTTTTGGATAAAGATTTGTTTTCAGCAGATTTTGATGTTTTACTTTTTTTCATTTTTATCTCCGCAAAAAAATCATGCATTAAGCTCCCAGTGCAGCATCTCCGATTTTTACCCTTGAAATTTCAGTTGAAGTTCCGGCTATCTGGTTATATTTTACACATCTGTAAGACCTTTCCGCAGGATTTCCTGAAATATATCCTTCGCCTGATAGTATCTGGAGAGCCCATCCTGAAACTTTTTCAGCGGCCTCGGTACAAAATACTTTGGCACAATAAGTCAAAATTTCGGCTTCCCTGTTTTTCTCTTCCGCGGCCCATGCGGCCCTGTATGCAAAAAGTTGGGAGGTCTGGAAAAGGGTCAGCATTTCAGCAAGTTTGAAACCGACTTCCTGATAAGCAATAACAGGTTTTCCGCCTGTTTTATGGGTCTTTGCATATGTCCTTGCCGACTCAAATGATGATTTCATCATTCCAAGGCATGATCCGAGGATTATCTGGTTTTCCCAGATTTTCAGTGTGGTTAATATGGATCTGTCATGAAACGGGCCGATAACCTGGTCTTCGTTTACCCGGCAGTTCTCAAGGGTCAATCCTGAAATTGCTGCGCCATCGAACCCGATTGTTTCAAGACGTTTTTCCGCTATTAGTCCCTTAAGTCCTTTTTCGATGATAAAAAGAGCAGGTTTGTCTTCCATCATTCCGGCAACGGCGGTAAAATCGGCTACCGGACCGTTTATTACATAAGATTTTTTACCGTTTACTTTGATAAAGCCATTTCCCCTGGCACCGGTTGTAACCATAGGGTCATTATCTATGTTCATTGATTTTTCCGAAAGGGCGACAGCTCCGAGTTTTTTGCCGTTAAGGACGGGTGAAAGCCATTTATTTTTCTGATCTTCATTTCCGAATATGCTTATGGCTCTTCCGAAAAGCCTTGTGCTCATTTCAATTGATATATAAAGGGACTGGGAAAAGGATGATACAATTTCCATCGCGCCCATCATGGCGCACAAACCTAGAATCTCTTCATTCTGAACTATTCCGAGTTTCAAATATGAGGTTTTTGCAAGGCGGCTCAAAGCTTCCCGGACCAGCGACTCAGAAGAAAAGAGATCTTTTTCTTCCAGAGTTCTTTCCCCGGCGAGCTCGGTCATTATATCATTTATCTCTTTAACTAACTTTTGATCCTGTTGCGTGAAGTCGAAATTCATATATGCTCCTGCAATATAGTTATTCAGGTGTTTAGGCTGAAGGCTAAAGGCCGTAAAAATTCTCGAAAAACTTTAAACTTTAAATCTTCAGCCTATCAACCTGGTTATTTCTTTATATTAATTTAGATATGATCATCTTCTGGATATCTGAAGTCCCTCCGCCTATTGGAGCAAGCCTGCTGTCGCGGAAAATCCTCTCAACATTGTATTCGTGGCAATAGCCGTAACCGCCGTGTATAAGCACCGCGTCAAATGTCGGGGCCATACTCCAGTCTCCGACAAAAAGTTTGGCAACCGCCGCTTCAAGATGATTTAGAGGACGCCCCTGGTCTTTGCACCAGGCTATCCTGTATACAAGAGACCGGGCGGCTTCTCCGAATATCCTGATATCCGCAAGTTTATGCTTTATTGCCTGGAACTGGCCGATAGGCCTTCCGAACTGTACGCGTCCTTTGGCATACTGGGCGCATTTTTTAAGAAGGTATGTCGCAGAGCCGACAAATGGCGCAAGAAGCGCGCTGCGATCCCACTCAACCGTCTGCATTGCCATAAGAAAGCCATCCCCTTCCTTTCCGAGAAGATTTTCCGCCGGGATTTCGCAATTCTGAAAAATGAGTTCCGATGTGTGGGATGTCCTAACCCCCATCTTTATAAGAGGGGGGCCTGCTGAAAATCCTTTTGTCCCTTTTTCAACCACAAAAGCAGAAATGCCCGCATGCTGAAGTTCCGGACGGGTTTTGGCATATATTACAGCAACGTCCGCTATGGGGCCGTTCGTAATAAACATCTTATTCCCGTTTAAGAGATATTTATCCCCCTTTTTTTCCGCAGTAGTTGTCATTGAGGCAACATCCGAACCGGCATTTGGCTCTGTTAAACCCATGCAACCTATCCATTCTCCGCTTGATAGTTTCGGGATGAATTTTTGCTTCTGCGTTTCTGTGCCGTGACGGAATATTGTATCTGCGCAAAGAAATGTATGAGCGCCGTATGCAAGGGTAAGCCCGCCGTCAACGCCTGCTTCACCAAGTGCTTCTCCGGCAAGAACCGTTGTAATTACATCTGCTCCGCCGCCTCCAAGTTCTTCCGGGAAATGAAGGCCGAGAATTCCAAACTCCCCGAGCTTTTTGAA
Source organism: Desulfobacterales bacterium (assembly GCA_046485065.1). GTDB lineage: Bacteria > Desulfobacterota > Desulfobacteria > Desulfobacterales > RPRI01 > RPRI01. The sequence goes on from JAWOHP010000004.1 coordinate 27,922, forward strand.
TGATTCGAAGTCAAACTCACCTTTTAAGTCATGCTCCTGGACTCTTGGAACAATCTCTTTCTTAGCAAAACGGATGAGTTCCTGTTTGAACATAAGTTGCTCTTTTGTAAAATCAAAATCCATTATTCTTCTTTTTCCCCCTCACCCTAACCCTCTCCCGCAAGGGGAGAGGGAATTTTTTTGATTTCGTTGCCTAATAGGATGCCGTTCACGGCATAAAATTAGCTTTTTATGAGTTCTCCATAGTTGCCCATGGAGATATATAAAGAAAAGCATGTGTTGAAGTCAAGTATATTTTTGAAGCTAATTATAAATTCGAACAAGATTCAAAGTTCGAAGATATTTTGGATGAATCAGGATTGAACTTGCCGAAAAGTGGACATACCGCTTGTGTGTATGTTCAAAATCAGAAAACCCGTCGTTCCCGCCAGGAGCGAACTGAGCAAAACAGCGATTTTGGAACTCCGGATAATTTCAGGGTTGTCAAAAGCCAGGAGTGTGATGAAGATTGACATGGTAAATCCGATACCCCCGAGAAAACCGGCTCCAACGATATCTTTCCAAGCCAAATCGTCGGGCATTTTAGAGAGTCCTATCTTGATTGCACAAAAACTGAACAGGGCAATGCCTATCGGCTTGCCGACCATGAGGCCTGCGAAGATGCCAAGACTATTTGATGTTACCAGGCCTTCAATAAAGTTTCCTGTCAGAGCAATCCCGGTATTCGCCAGCGCAAAAAGCGGCATGACGATAAAGGCTACCGGTTTGTGCAGGAAATGCTGTAATCTGAAAGATGGCGATAACTCGTCGTCGCGTCCGAACGGAATAGCAAAGGCGAGCAGAACGCCAGCGAGAGTGGCATGGACACCGGATTTAAGCATGAAATACCACATGAGAACGCCCGGGATAATGTAAAAAGCTAGTTTGCGTGCTCCGAGACGATTTAGCGCCAGCAGCGCTCCAAATGTCCCTATAGCCAGAACCAGATACAGGAGAGAAAACTCACCCGCATAAAACAGGGCAATAACTATGATTGCTCCGAGATCATCTATGATTGCTAATGCGGTAAGAAAGATCTTAAGCGATACAGGAATCTTGTTGCCCAGCAGAGCAAGCACACCTACAGCAAAAGCAATGTCAGTTGCCATTGGAATGCCTATGCCCGTTTGTGTCTCAGTCCCCCGGTTGAACAGAAAGTGAAGCAGCGCAGGCAACACCATGCCGCCGATGGCGGCAAAAACAGGCAGCGTGGCATTTTTCAGGTCGGACAGTTCACCGACATAAAGTTCTCTTTCAATTTCAAGCCCGATAAGCAGGAAGAAAATTGCCATCAAACCATCATTAATCCAATGTTCAACACTATATTTTAAAGCAAAGCCGCCTGTTTCAAATCCAATTTTGGTGTGCCAGAAATCTGAATAAGCTTGTCCGAAGCAGGAATTGGCAATTGCGATTGAAATAACCGTGCAGATAATCAGGATAATTCCCGAAGCCTGCTCACTTTCGGAAAATTCCACGAAGAGTTTAGTTAATATCGTTTTCATGGTTTATTGAACGGAATCATGGATACTATTTATGACATTCACTTTAAATGGCCTGCGCAGAATGTTTTTATGAAAAGAACTTGTTCTTAAATGCATTAATGATAAGACCGGCTGCGCTTTTCTCCTGACCTTCGTATTTTTCACCCTTCAGATAGAGTGCTTCAACCTGTATATTATTAATTTTGTCAACTGGCACTTCAAGAGGATTGTCGCTTAATACCGTAAAGTCGGCAATTTTGCCTTCCGTAAGGGTACCTCTTTCATTTTCATCGAAAGAGAGTCTGGCGCAGCAGATCGTGTGCATCCTCAATGCATCAAGCGCCGAAATGCTTTCCTCAGGATTCGGATGATTGCATGCAGCATGGATTCCCTGAATGGGATCAGGAAGGGTGCATGGCCCGTCAGAACCGCTTGCCATAACTATTCCTGCATTTTGCATCGATTTTAACGGCATAAAATGTCTAAGTCTTTCCCCGAGAATCTTTTCGAGATATTCCATCGGCTCTTCCCTCCACGTGAGAAAAGGGGTTTGAAGCGCGATGCACACTCCGAGTTTCGCAGCTTTTTCAATAAGTTCCTCACTCATAAGGTCAGCGTGAATAATAATGTGCCTGTGATCCTGTCGGGGAAAATCTGAAAGGGCCTTTTCATAGGCGAAAAGAGCCTGCCCGATTGCCTTGTCGCCAACCGCATGCATTGAAACCTGAAGAGATTTTTCATGTGCTCTTTTTACGAAAGCATCAATTGCTGCCTGAGGATAAAATAACACACCATGATTTTTTGCGTCGTTTGAATAAGGTTCATTCAACGCGGCATCTTCGGAGCCAAAGCATCCGTCAAGCGCTGTGGCAAAGCATCCCCCTATGCAGGGTAATTTTCTGCGAAGGACCTTCTTTTCATCCATCGTCTGGAAAAAGATCTGAAATTTTTGGGGAAGGCCTCCGGCAGCCATTTTCATGATTGTTACATCCACATCGAAAGGAAAACCGACTCCCTCTGCCGGATGTACAAGAGCTATTCCTTTTCTTGCAAGATAATCAGAACCGCCAATCAGGTTTTTCAGGACTTTAACAAGCGATACGGACTTGGTTATGCTGTTTACGGCAAGGTAAAAGGCATTCTGATAGAACCAGCCTGTTTTTCCGTTAAAACCCGGATCTTTTAAAACATCCGGGGATAGCTTTTTGATGAGAGCGGAGTTGGCAACGGAAGCGTGACCATCGTATTTGACGATCATGATCGGATGCGAGGTAATTCTGTCGAGCACATCCTTATCCGGAAGCCTTTTTTCGGAAACCGTATGAGCTGAGCATCCGAAACCTACAACAACTTTTTCACCGGGATTTTCATCAATATATTTATTGATAATTGTGCCTAGATCTTCAAAATCTGCGGCATATCTGCAATCAAGACCGGAATTGAAAAATGAAAAAGATGTAAAATGAATATGAGTATCACCGAAAGCCGGTACGACACATTTGCCTTTAAGATCTATCTCTTCTCCATTGAAAGGAGGAGGTTCATTGCCTGTGTAAACTATATTCCCGTTTTGCGCTGCTAGCACACTGAATATCCTGTTATTTTCTTCACAGGAAACAAATTTTGCGTTTTCAAATATTTTCATTCCATCGCCGTTTAATTATAAAAAGGGGCAAAGTAAATTCATTTACTTTGCCCCTTTTCTGGTTTTTAAAGCTTATTTTCTACTTTTCGTATTCATACTTAAATGAAACTTGAACCCTTGCCCTGTAAGCGATAATCTTTCCTTTTTCGACTTTCATGTCCAGTTTTGTGATTTCAGCGACTCTTAATTCGCGAAGGCTTTTACCGGCAATTTCAATAGCGTTTTTTGCCGCATCTTCCCATGACTTTGTGCTTGTTCCGACAAGTTCTATGATTTTGTATACACTCTCTGTCATTTTGCCCTCCTTTGTATCAAGTTATTGGTTTTTGGATTACAGTTTCCGGTTGTTTCAAACAAAGATCATTAACGGTAAAAAATTACAAAGGTTAGAAGTCAATATAATACGGAGCTAGATAATCTTTAACAAAAATGAACTTAAACAAGGTGCTGTTTGGAAAATTATTTTATAAATTATATTTACAAAGAAAATATTGATAAGTCAAGCATGATGCTTTCCGACCCGATTGCTTAAGCCTTTTTGACAACCAGTCCCACTCCTGCCAGAAGCAGAAGCGCTCCGGCGTATCCGGGCAGGGTGATATTTTCCGAAGAAAGCCAAGGAAGATTCTGAGACGAAAGAATACCGGCGACAAATAAGGTGATCAGCGGGTTTACGACAATAATTGCGCTTACCTGGTTGGCAGGAATCAGCTTGAGAGCTTCTCCCAGGGTTCCATAAGCAACGAGAGTATTGGCGCCCAGAAAGATCAGGGTCAGGTAATCCGTGAGAGTGAGTTCCTGGAATTCATGAAAAACAGCCAGGGGAGAAAACATCATAGCGGCAACAAGGTAGATCAGCAGATTGGTCTGCTGAGGCGCCCAGAACCGGACAAGGTGTTTCTGGAATATTGCAAAAATTGCCCAGGCAATGGCTCCGAAAATGATCCAGAGGTTGCCAAGAGTGTATTGCTGGGAAGAGATCACAAGGTTATGAAGCTGATCTCGGTAAAACAGCACAAAGCCTGCCGCTGCAATAACAAAACCGGTCTTTTGAAGGATGGTCAGACGTTCCTTGAAATAAAAAACACCTGCAACTACCACCAGAAGCGGAGCTATCTGGATCAGGATCTGTGTATTGCTGGGAGATGTCAGGGCAACGCCGGTGGTAAATCCCAGGTAATTACAGCCGACGGCAAGTCCTGCAAGTATTCCCAGAAACGGGGGGGCTTTAAAAATTTCGAAAAACTGCGGGCGATGAAAGAGGTAATATCCTGCCAGAAGTACGAATGAAAACGTAAACCGGAACCAGATGATAGTATTGCCGCTGAACCGCTGAAGCGCGTATTTTAAAACAATGGCCAGTATCCCCCATAGGACTGCCGTTATGCTGATCATTATTATGCCTTTGGTATGATTCGACATGAAGACCTTATAAGTTTCAATAAAAAAAAGGGTCAGGATATTTTCCTGCACCCTTAAAATCCATTTGAGAACATCAAAAGCCGTTTTAACTTACATCTGTCCACAAAATATTATCCAAACTATTCTGAGAGTTTTGCATTATAAATTTCATGCGGTATGAATACGTGTCCATACACTGACATGACAATTACCGGTTATGCAAAGCTCTCTATTCCATAAGATATGACGGCCGTAAACTATGCGGAACAGAAATTGTTCATATTTCTATTACAATCTGCCATGAAAGGCAATAAAAAATGGTCAGATTGCGATAAATTGTGTAATAAACTCCTTACAGCTCTGCTTCGAGGTAGTTCATTGAAAAGTTAAATGTCCAATGATGATTCGGAAAAGGTGGTTTTCAATAATGCCCATAATTCTATTGGCGTTATAATCTTGTAGGAGATTATGGGACATCTTAAACATTTAAACTTATTTATCTAACAGCAAATAATTATTGGCCTTTGCGAGTTTTTCACCTCTCATTACGGCTTTCACGATAGCAGTTATCGATTGATCCAGCCGCCTATCAATCGATACCATCGTTATCCTCAACTCTTGTAATGACAAAGAGCATAAAAGGGATAGATCAGCGGAGGGTGAAAAAGAAAAAAGGTTCGAAGAAGCGAGGCTTCAAAGGTACAAGTGGTTTTAGCATTGCATCATGACGCTATTTTAAACGGCAACTGGAAATTACCGGCAATAATTCCAGGGACTGTTATATCCTCATCAAGATTTTCCCATCGCAGAGCAAATCCATTCAATCTGAGAGTAACCTTTTTTAGTTGAGCATTAGTGGCTTTTGACAGGATCTTAAATCTGTCCGCAGGAAAACCAACTATGCGTCCGTCCGTAAGTTCGATGTAGATCATTCGACCTGTCGCCCAAGCTTTTACAGCGGTGGGTTCTACGACTTCTTTACTTTTATTTTTGAGCTTCATGATATTTCTCTATAAATAGAAGTTGATTTTCAAAAATCAGTTTTTCAATTTTTCTAATTGATTGTGGTGAAATTCCCCTGTTTCTTGCCAATCGGATCGGTTGAAGCCAGAACTTACATTCCCCATCAGGAGTTTCCACATGAATATGTATGGGTTCTTTTCCTTCATCCGAATAAAAATGGAAACGATATGATCCTATTCTAAGGACTGTCGGCATGATAATTTATATATAATATGTAACGTTGTGTTGCAACGGAATTCTGATGGGTCATGCTGAAGTTGAATTCACTCATTATAAATATTCTTTTTTAAGTAATTTTTCTTTGTTTTGCGCTGATTTTTTGGTAAGGAAGAATTACGTTATAAAAAAGAGATACGATGAAAAAGCTTCTTTTCTCAATAACATCTGCATTATTTATTTTTTTCTTTTTACTCACCGCCCCATGCACGGCAAAACAGATTAACATATTGGTGCATCCTTTTGAAAATACGAGAGGTAAGGAATACTCATGGATATCAGCAGGTATGACAGATACAGTCATAACCGATCTAACTCATATTCAAGAAATCAGTGTTGTCTCCGATCAAGATAGAAGGAAGGTTCTGGAAGAGCTGAAGCTCGCACAATCCGCTATTATTGAAGAAGATAATATGTTGAAAGTTGGCAAGCTCATAGGTGCTAATGTTATTTTTACGGGAAGCTATCTTGTATCAGGAAACAGCATAAGGGTACATGCAAGACTTGTAAATGTTGAGACTGGTAAAGTTGAAAACTCCACCAAAATAGACGGCACCCTCAATGGTATTTTTGACTTACAGGATAAAGCGGTATTTACATTAATGGGTGATACTGAGAAAATCACCATAGCTGATATCAAACCTGTAAAACTTACCGAACAAGACAAAAAGAAGATAGAGGACCCAAGCCTAAATTAACCGCCTATGAATGGTATGCAAAGGGCTTAGAGGTTCAGAATACCAATCCCAAAGAGGCACTTACAAATTTCAGTAAGGCACTCGATATTGACCCCAATTATAATGATGCGTTGATGAGAGCAGGTTATACCGCGGGAGCAATACTAAACCTTTTTAGCGAAGGTCTTGAGTATCTTGAGAAAGCCAAAAAAATCTTTGAGGGCCGTAATGAAACAAATTCCTATAGTTATATCAATCTCATGATGTCCATCGGTATTGTTAACGGCCACAAAGGTCAGCAGACCGTGCACTAGAATACTTCCTGAAATCTCAATCCATTGCGGACGGTCTGGGGCTAAAGAATACAGCTGGTTATGCTGGTACCATGAAGAATATCGGTACTGCTTACGAAAGACAGGGACAACGTGACATGGCAGGGAGGTATTTCAGAATGGCATACGATATATATGTTAAATCTGGCTATTCAGGGAAATTAAGAGACGATGCTCTTAATAATGCAAGAAGACTGGGGTATTGGAATGAGACTTATAGCGGTTCTGAAACAGGTGCCCGTTTAAGGCGGATCTGTCTTGACATCGAAGTCCGACTCTCGTAAATTTTGGTAAAACCACATGGTATTGCGATTGTCATTTTGGCATGTTGATCATTCTTCGAAAGGAGGCATTTGATGAAAAAAGTTCTTCCGGTTTTAGCAGCACTGTTCATATTGGGTTTGATCGGCGGATGCGGCGATGATTCCCCAGACGAGTTGGACATCACGTTCGGCATTACCTACAATCATACATTTACTATCCAAGGAGACGCCGCGACGCTCTCTCTCGACATCAACCTCGAGGATAATGATGACTACGACAGATATAAAAGCAAAATACGAAGCGTAAAAATCGATTACGTACGGTACTCCATCACCTCGAATACTGGCGGCGGTGGGACAGTTGACCTTTACGCAGGCAACTATGGCAGCGAATTTCTCAATGCAAAAAAAGTGGCTCAGACCATCAGCTTTGCCGCTGGCGAGACCCGTGATGTAACAGATGTGGAATGGATAGACAAGGCGTTTCTTGAAAGTCTTTTGGCCGGCGGGAAATTGAGCCTCTGGGCGGTGGGAAGCGGTGTCGACATCGATATGATCGTCCCGGTCGTCATCAGAATAGAAGTCACGGCAAATCCGTTGGAATAATAATGGCTTCATGATGGGGGGACAAGATGACTCCCTTTGTCCCCATAATCAGTTTTTGAAAATCCGCAGAGCTATTTAGGAATTGAACTGAAATGGTAGATTATTTATGTGATCGTTTTTTCATGCAGCTAATAATCAAAATCTCAATAAAAAAAGGGCCAGGACAAATATCCTGAACCCTTAAAGTAATCTGGCGGGGACGACGAGACTTGAACTCGCGACTTCCGGCGTGACAGGCCGGCGCTCTGACCAAACTGAGCTACGCCCCCGTTTATGAGACCTTTGTATAACGCACTAAAATTTGCTTTTGGTAGGCGGAACAGGGATTGAACCTGTGACCCTCGGCTTGTAAGGCCGATGCTCTCCCAGCTGAGCTACCCGCCCGTAAAAGCAAACTTTTTTAAAGATCTTCTCCGTAAGCTTTATCCCTCAACTTAAAGAGGATGAAGCAATTAACAGCTTGAATATATAATGTCAAGCCCTAAATCAAAGGAGCTCTTTGTTCAACCGCATTTCCTTCGGGTATAATGGCAAGAGGCATATCGTCCTTTTGCGGGAGGATTTCCTCTTCACTTTTAACCAGAGCATGAGAAAGGACCTCGTCCATGTGCTCAACCAGGACAATTTCGATTTCCTTAAGAACACTCTGGGGTATTTCTTTTAAATCCTTTTCATTCTCTTTCGGAATAAGAACCTTTTTTATTCTGCCCCTGTGAGCAGCCAGAAGCTTTTCCTTTAATCCGCCTATGGGAATGACCCGTCCTCTTAATGTGATTTCACCGGTCATGGCAATGTCACGGTGAACAGGACGCCTGCTTAAAGCCGAAACAATGGAGGTGCACATGGTAATGCCGGCCGAGGGACCGTCTTTCGGGATTGCCCCTTCAGGAATATGAATATGGAGGTCAACCTCCTTATGAAATTTATTGTCAATCATAAGAGATTCTGCTCTTGAACGGACATAGCTGACAGCGGCCTGTGCTGATTCTTTCATTACATCTCCAAGTTTGCCTGTAATTGTTACCTCTCCTTTACCAGGCATTACCAGTGTTTCAACATAAAGCAGCTCTCCGCCTACCTGTGTCCATGCGAGGCCAGTAACAAGTCCGACCTGGTCTTTTTCTTCGACCTGGCCGTGTCTGAATTGTAACGGGCCAAGATATTTTTGTATGGAAGAAGATGTGACCCTGAAGGAAGCGTTATTGTTATCCGTTAAAACCTCGCGCGCTATTTTTCTGCAGATGGATGATATTTCGCGCTCGAGATTTCTTACACCGGCCTCTCTTGTATAGTGTCGAATGATTGTATAGATGGAATTTTTCGAAAACTGGACATTCTTTTCTTCAAGACCGTTTGTTTTTATCTGTTTTGGGAGCAGGAAATTTTTGGCAATATTGTATTTCTCTATTTCTGTGTAACCGGGCAGGCGGATGATCTCCATTCTGTCCTGCAACGGAAGAGGAATCTCCGGAAGTGTGTTGGCTGTCGTAACAAACAATATATCTGAAAGATCGTAATCGAGATCCAGATAATGATCGTTGAAAGCGTTATTCTGTTCGGGATCAAGAACTTCAAGGAGCGCTGCAGACGGATCGCCCCTGAAATCCATGCTCATTTTATCGACTTCATCGAGGCAGAAAACAGGATTGTTGACGCCGGATTTTTTCAGGGATTGTATTATCTTGCCGGGCATTGCGCCAATGTACGTTCGGCGATGTCCTCTTATTTCAGCTTCATCCCGGACTCCCCCCAATGAAAGACGAACGAAGTTCCTGCCGGTTGCCCTTGATATTGACTTGGCAAGGGAAGTCTTTCCAACGCCTGGAGGTCCAACGAAGCAAAGGATGGGGCCCTTTATCTTTTTCACGAGGGTTTGAACGGCCAGATATTCGAGAATCCTTTCTTTAGGCTTTTCAAGGCCATAGTGATCTTCATTCAATATCTTTTCAGCTTCTTTTATATCTGAACGCACCTTTGAACATTCAAACCACGGGAGGCTGATTATCCAATCGATATAATTTCTTACCACCGTGGCTTCAGCTGACATCGGTGTCATCATCTTCAGCTTTTTCAGCTCATGAGCGACCTTTTCTTCGGCTTCTTTCGACATCTTTTTTTCTTTGATGCGCTTTTCAAGCTCTTTTATCTCATCACCCGGGTCTTCCTCGGATCCCATCTCTTTCTTGATAGCCCGCATCTGTTCGTTAAGGTAGTAATTCTTCTGGGTCTTTTCCATCTGCTCCTTGACGCGGCTCTTTATCCGCTGATCGGCTTTGAAGATTTCTGTTTCCATGTTGATCAGCTGCAAAAGGAAGGTAATCCGCTCACTTATTGAGAGCATTTCAAGAAGATGCTGCTTGTCTTCTATTTTAAAGGAAAAATGGGAGGCCACTGTATCGGCCAGCTGAGAAGGATTCGTTATTACTGAAAGCTTTTTTTCAAAGTCTTTTGGTATATTCTTGGTAAGATTGGCATAATCATCAAAAGCTTCTGCCAGTGCGCGGCACAGCACAATACTTTCTGTTTCATCGACTTCAATCTCAGCAACAGGTTCAACATCAACTTTATAAAAATCTTCATCGTTGAAAAAGGTTACAATCCGGCCTCTTGTTTTTCCTTCAACAAGGGCTTTAACTGTTCCGTCTGGCAGGCGGAGAAGCTGCAAGACTTTCCCCACGGTTCCGATTCTGCTTATATCTCTTTCTTCCGGGCTTTCTTCGCCGGCCTTTATCTGTGTTGCAAGAAAAACACTCTTGTCCCTGCTCATGGCACTGGTAAGGGAATTAACGGATTTGATTCTTCCCACGAAGAGAGGTACGATCATATGCGGGAAAACCACTATATCTCTTAAGGGTAATAACGGAAGCTGCATCTTCATTGAAGCCTTTTCTTGTTCCTTGTTTTTAATATTAAAAAAACCCGGTAAATTTACCATAAAAAGTTTTATCTCAAAAAGTCATTTTGATACCTTCGTAAAAAGTCAAAAACGACTTTTTACTTTAAGTTCTGTCAAGCCTGTTTTTTTGATTGCTCGTACAATAAAATCGGCTCTTCCTTGTTAAGTACTACATCTTCACTGATTACACATTCCTTCACATTTTTTACAGAGGGAATTTCATACATTATATCGAGCAGGCAGCTTTCAAGAATTGCACGCAGGCCCCTTGCGCCGGATTTCCGCTTCTGAGATTCTTTTGCGATGGCCGAAAGAGCGCTGTCCGTCAATCTTAAGTTTACACCCTCCATTTCAAAGAGCTTTGCAAACTGCTTAATCAGGGCATTCTTTGGTTCCGTAAGAATCCGGATAAGTGAAGCTTCGCTTAATTCGTCAAGGGTGGCTATAACAGGCAGACGACCCAGAAATTCAGGAATTAATCCGAACTTAATAAGGTCTTCAGGCTGAACCAGCTTTAACAACTCGCTTTTATTCTTGTTCACTTTGGGAACAATTTTTGCGCCAAAACCCATTGTCTTGGATCCAAGTCTTCTCTGAATTATCTGATCGAGTCCGTTGAATGTGCCTCCGCATATGAAAAGGATATTGGTTGTGTCAATTTTTACAAAATCCTGCTGAGGATGTTTTCTCCCTCCTTTTGGAGGAACGCTTGCAGTGGTTCCTTCGATAATTTTCAGTAGCGCCTGCTGGACGCCTTCGCCTGAAACATCTCGTGTTATTGAAGGGTTATCAGATTTTGAAGCTATTTTGTCTATTTCATCTATGTAAACGATTCCGCGCTTGCATTTTTCTACGTCATAATCTGCATTCTGTAGCAAAGAAAGTATAATATTTTCAACATCTTCACCGACATAGCCAGCTTCAGTAAGACTTGTGGCATCCGCTATTGTAAACGGGACATTTAAAAACCTTGCCAGAGTCTGGGCAAGCAGAGTTTTGCCTGTACCGGTCGGCCCTATAAGCAGAATGTTGCTTTTCTGTATCTCAACATTTCCGCTGTTTATGGTTGAATCAAGCCTCTTGTAATGGTTATATACGGCTACAGACAGGATCTTTTTTGCATAATCCTGCTCTATAACATAATCATCCAGCATTTCCTTTATCTGTTTTGGCGCAAGAAGAGCATCATTCACAGGAGTTGCTTTGTCACTTTCCTCTTCGATAATTTCACTGCAAAGCTGTATGCATTCGTCACAAATATAAACGGCAGGTCCCGCGATCAGCTTTGTAACTTCTTTCTGATTCTTTCCGCAGAATGAGCAGAAAAGATTGTCGCTGTCGTTTCCTTTTTTTGTCATTTAACGCCTCCCGTTTTTTCAATACTATCAAGGTCGTCCCTGTTTAAGATGACGTGATCTATAAGACCATACTCTTTGGCTTCTTCGGCCGACATAAAGTAGTCACGATCAGTATCTACCTGTATTTGTTTTAAATCTTTTGTTGTATGGGCGGCCAGAATATCATTTAAGGTCTCTTTCATTCTGAGAATCTCTTTCGCCTGAATAGCAATATCTGAAGCCTGTCCCTGGAACCCTCCCATGGGCTGATGAATCAAAATGCGTGAATTGGGCAGAGAATAGCGCTTGCCCCTTGCACCGGCTGCAAGCAATAGGGCGCCCATGCTGGCAGCTTGGCCTATGCACACTGTTGCTATGTCGGGCTTGATATATTGCATTGTATCATAGACTGCCAATCCTGAAGTTACAATTCCGCCGGGGGAATTAATATAAAAATTTATATCTTTTTCAGGATCTTCAGATTCAAGGAAAAGTAGCTGGGCGATAAGAAGATTCGCAACCTCATCATTCATGGCTGTTCCCAGAAAAATAATCCTGTCTTTTAACAGTCGTGAATATATGTCATATGCACGCTCGCCCCTGCTGCTCTGTTCTATAACCATTGGTATTAATGGCAATTTCTATCTCCTTTTTATGTTGCTGTTTCCTGAACCTGTTCGATGTTTTCAATATTACTGTATTCAAGGATAAGATTGATAGCATTTTTTTCAAGTAACGTGTGCTTAAAAAAATCGAGCTTGTCTTTGTTTTGCCTGTAAAAATTTTTTATTTCTTCGACAGGCTGATTGAAAGATTCGGACATTTTTTTAAAACCTTCTTCAATCTCCTCTTCTTTTAAAGTAAGTTTTTCCTGCTCTATTATCTTATCTAAGATAAGATGACGCCTAATCTGTTTTTCAGCAGTATCCCTGTATTTTTCAGATAGAATTTCTCTTGAAAGACCAAGTGATTCCATTGATGTATTGTGGTAGGAAAAAGACCTTTCGGCATCGGCAATTATCTGTTCAAGCTCGAAATCTACCAATGCTTCAGGAACTTCGAACTCTGTTTTGGAAATAAGGGATGAAAATATCGACTCGTTTAATTCCTGTTCGACACGTTTTTTATAACCCTGGTCAAGATTCTCCCTGATAGCCTTTTTTAAATCATCAAGAGTGGTAAAACTGCCGAGATTTTTTGCAAGATCATCATCAATTTCAGGAAGAATCTCTTCTCTTAAATCATTGAGTGTCACGCTATAAGTAATTTCAAGGCCCGCAAGTTTGGAATTGAAATAATCTTCAGGGAAATTAATAATGAAGTCCTTTTTTTCTCCGGCTTTCATTCCCATGATGTGTGTGTCAAATTCTTTTGTTATGCGACCCTGACCAAGCTTCATCGTGAAATTTTCAGTTTTTGAAGTTTCTTCAAAGGGTTTTCCGTCTTTGAACCCTTCGTATGTAATCAGGGCAAAGTCACCTTCCATCGCGGGTCTGACTTCTTCTATGGTCTTTTGCTGGGCGAGGTTTTTCTGAAGCATTTTCAACTGAGCTTCAACTTCTTCATCACCTATCTTGTAAATATTTTTTTTAAGCTGTAACCCCCTGAAATCTATATCTGATATAGCTGGCTTGATTTCGATTATGGCATCATATTTATATGGCCCTTTTTCATCAAGAGCTTGTGGTTCGATTTTCGGATCCCCGACTATTTTAAGCTCTTTTTCCTTAACCACATCAATAAACGAGTTTTGGATGAGTTTGCTTGATACATCAGCATGAACATCTTTTTTAAAGTACTTTTCCAAAACTGAACGGGGAGTTTTGCCGGGGCGAAACCCTTTCAGCTTTGCAGTCTTTTTAAGGTTTTCATAAGCTTTATCGAGCTCAAGAACGACATTTTCCTGTGGAATTTCAACATGCAGTATTTTTTTCACGGTACTGACATCTTCAATAGTAAATTGCATACATTTCCTTTCTAAAAAAAGTTTCAACTATAGTGAATGTCATAAATATACTCCGTTTAGGTATGGGTGCGTATGCGATCCGCAGTAATAATGCCGAACCCTTCATCAATCCGCTACAGACCTTTGGCGGACATCCATGGAAACCGCGCAGTCAAAAAAACCACAGTTCATAAATCGTACTTCTTACTTCGAAATTCGATGTACGATATTCGATATTCTGAAGAATCGCTCCGATTAGAACATTATTATGACAACTACTATAATTATTTTAATGAACTTTAAGTTGACTTTTAAATGGTGCGAAAGGGGAGATTTGAACTCCCACTCTGTCACCAGAGCTGGATCCTAAGTCCAGTGCGTCTGCCAATTCCGCCACTCTCGCAACTTCTTGATAATCATCTCTATTGCAATTTCAAACAAACAGGAATAAATAATGGGTATGTTAAATAAATAAACATGCATCTCTGCTTGGTTTTTTGTATAATAAAGGATACTAAACATAATATCAACCAATATAAGTGTCAAGCTAAATTGAATAAAATGCTTATTATCTCAATATATTGTAAACAGTTATGACAGCTTCGTAAAAAATCGTTCTGCTGTGTTGTACTTCATCCCCGCCCTGTTTTGGTTCGTGCGCTTTGCAAAATGAGCTTTTTACTTTGCCGTCTCAATTTCGGATTTTTGATAATTCATTAAAACTGGCGACCAATGCTTTTTTCAAAATATGAGCTTGCAGGAAAAAACAAAGCATGGTAATTGACGCCCAACTTATTCACACAACCAAAAATAAATCGGGGCGTGGCGCAGCCTGGTAGCGCACCTGCTTTGGGAGCAGGGAGTCGGAGGTTCAAATCCTCTCGCCCCGACCAGAAATGACTCTTCAGGATTTTTTTCCAAGAGATCGAATGAATAACCGGAAACCGCAATTTTATTATCTGCTGGCTCTTCTTTCAGGGGCTCTACTTCTTGTATTTTATATTTTCCGTCCCTTCCTCTATACCATTATTTCTGCAATTGTTTTTACCGTTGTATTTCAACCGATCCATAAAAGATTGCTAATAAGAACCCGTCAGCGCCATGGGATAGCTGCCCTGATCACAACTATAATTATAATTACAATTGTTCTTGTACCTGTCGCATTACTGGGAATACAAATTTTCCAGGAAGCTCATGAACTATATTCTTCTGTCACCGAGGGAGAAGGGAAAGATAATATTCTAAATGCTATTAAAGAGATAACTATTTATATTCAAAAGTATATTCCAGCCCCCGTTGAGTTTTCTTTGAATTTTGATAAATACCTCGAGCAGGGGCTTGGCTGGTTACTTAAAAATATCGGTGGAGTATTCTCAAATATTGCAAAAATATTCCTGAAATTATTTATTTTCCTGATTGCCCTTTACTACCTGCTTAAAGACGGTCAGCAACTTAAAAAAACTGTTGTTGACCTTAGTCCTCTGACGGATGCTGATAATGAAAAAATTTTTACCAGGCTTGAACTGGCTGTTAATTCAGTAATTAAAGGGAATCTAACTGTCGCCCTAGTTCAGGGAGGTTTAACGGCTATAGGACTTGCAATATTTGGGGTTCCAAATGCCGTGCTATGGGGAACTGTGACGGCAATTGCCGCCCTCATTCCGGGTTTTGGAACATCGCTTGTGCTGATACCGGCTGTTTTATTCCTTTTCTTTAACAGTGAAATTTTTAATGCAATAGGTCTTATAGTGTGGGGTGCTGTAGCTGTCGGACTTATAGATAATTTTCTGGGGCCAAAACTTGTGGGACGCGGAATACAAATGCATCCTTTTATAATTCTTCTGTCTGTTCTGGGAGGTATCGGCTTTTTCGGCCCAATAGGATTTCTTCTGGGACCGCTTACCATGAGCCTTCTTTTTGCTTTTATTGAAATATATTTTTCCCTTAAAACGCAGGAAGAACCTTAATTTTAATTAAACTCGATGATCCGAGAGCTTTGCAGAACATTCAATTTTGCTCAAGTTCAAGGAAGGCGATAATTTTAACCACAGGAATACATTTAGTATTTCGAGGATTAAAAGTTGAGCCTGATGAAGAAATCGGGCAAAAGAGGGTGTTATGCACAGGTCTCGATCCGGGTCATGCGAGAGAACGGAAGGATTTCCTTGTTGCTCCGCAAATAGGGCATTTCCAATCATCAGGTAGGTCTTCAAATTTTGTACCCTTTGGAATCTTCCCTTTTTTATCCCCTTTGTCTGGATTATATATGTAACCGCAATTTACTGTCTGACACTGCCACATCTCTTCAGGTGATGCCATATTTCAGTCTCCTTCAGCTAGAAAATACCGCCTTTCGTACATCGTACTTCGAAAAGTGTCAAGAAGGATAATTAAATCAAGATGCTTCTACAACCTTAAAATGAGTGCGGTATCCTTTTGTAACAACCCATAGTTCCGGTTCGTTTGATTTTTCCGGAACAGATTTTTTGTCTGATGTACAATTGACAGCACATGCTTCACCGATTATCGCTTTTATATAGGGCATAGGATCTATTCCAACCGCATAGCAAAAGCTTGCCCATGTTTCAGCCTGATCCCATGAAAACCCGCCTATGTCAGATAATGTTTTTTCAATACAGTATCTCATACTTTCTTTTTTAACCATGTTTCACCTCATAGAAATGTTTAAAATATATAAAATCAAATTCATCATGCGCTATACAAAATCATACCGGGTACCCTGATTTCAGCATATTATTTTATCTCTTTTATGCATAAAAGCAATAACCGTACCAGAAAGTAAAACAGAATGATAAACAGAAGCTCCTTTAATTACAGATGGTTTTCAAAGAAAGAAAAAGGCGGAGAGACTGCATACAGGCTGCGCATGTCAGGATTCTTTTCATGGTGTAAAAAAGAAGACCGTGCGACTTGTTAAATCAAACGGTCTTCTTTGATGTCTATATAACATTATTCTTCTTTATTTTCCGTTTTTTCTTCCTTCTCTTCCCTGCCGCAAACGGACGCCGGATCTGCCATGAACTTTAAGATATTGTATCTTTCGGCATATTCCTTTTCTATCTTCTCCCTGAGCTTTTTTGACTCTTCCGGAAACATCTTTTCGAGAGAAGCATACCGGTTTTCACCCGAGAGGAATTGCTGCAGGGATCCGTCCGGGGCTTTTGATTCGAGTATAAATGGATTTTTGCCTTCTGAAACAAGGAGAGGATTATACCTGTACAGCGGCCAGTAACCTGAAGCAACAGCCAGGTTTTCCTCTTCCTGGGTTTTGCCCATCCCCTTTTTGATTCCCTGGTTTATGCATGGCGCGTAGCATAATATCAGGGACGGTCCGGGATATCTGTCCGCCTCAATGAAGGCCTTCATAGTCTGCTGTTTGTTTGCTCCCATGGCTACTGATGCCACATAAACATATCCGTATGTCATGGCAATTCTGCCGAGATCCTTTTTACCTATCTTCTTGCCTGACGCCGCAAACTTGGCAACGGAGCCTACAGGAGTAGCTTTTGAAGACTGACCGCCGGTGTTTGAGTATACTTCTGTATCCAAAACAAGAATATTAATATCTTCGCCTGAAGCAATAACATGGTCGAGACCTCCAAAACCAATATCATATGCCCATCCGTCACCTCCAAAAGCCCAGACCGATTTTTTAACAAAAAGGTCTGACATTGAAAGAATCGTATCCAGAAGGGGTGTCCTTTTTATTTCATGAAGAAGCTTTTTAAGCTTATTTCCGTATGTTTTTGATGCTTCGGCATTATTCATGCCTTCAAGCCATCCTATCATGGCGGCTTTAATATCATCAGGCATTCCGGCGGTAATCGCCTCTTTTATAAGTTCTGCCAGCTTATTACGGCGCTGTCCGACGCCAATAGATATCCCATATCCGAATTCAGCGGCGTCCTCAAAGAGAGAGTTTCCCCAGGCTGGGCCATGGCCATTCTTGTCGACGCAATATGGAATAGAAGGCGCCGAAGCTCCCCATATTGATGAACATCCTGTTGCGTTGGCTATTATCATCCTCTCCCCGAAAAGCTGGGTCAGAACCTTGACGTATGGTGTTTCGCCGCATCCCGCGCAGGCGCCTGAAAACTCCATGAGAGGTTTCTGAAACTGGCTTCCCTTGACACTTTCCCTTGAAACAAGATTGTCTCTTACAGGAATGGTAAGCGAAAATTCATGATTCGGAACCTGAAGCGGGGTTTGGGTGTCAATAGGCTTCATGACAAGGGCTTTCTTTTTTGACGGGCAGATATCCGCACAGTTTCCGCAGCCCTGGCAGTCAAGAGTGTTAACCTGAATTCGAAATTTGTATCCTTTAAGCTCTTTGCCTACGGCAGGCCTTGTTTCAAAAGAGACGGGCGCATTTTTGAGCTCTTCATCCGTTACAAGTACCGGAATTATGGCAGCATGCGGGCATACAAAAGAACACTGGTTGCACTGTATGCAGTTGTCAACAATCCATTCAGGAACATTAATGGCTACCCCGCGCTTTTCATATTGAGAGGTTGCAACAGGAAATAGACCATCCGGTTCAAACGCGCTAACCGGCAGCTTATCCCCCTGCTGGGATAGAATCGGATTCATGACTTTTGTTACAAATGGCGGGAAATCTTTTGAGACTGAAGCAGTTCCCCCCGCCTCTTTCCATGTTTCCGGATATTTTATTTCTACGAGATTCGCAAGAGTCTGGTCGACTGCATCTGTGTTCATTTTGACAATCTTTTCACCTTTTTTCCCGTAAACCTTATTGATTTCCTTTTTTAAAAGAGCGATAGCCTCTTCAAAAGGAATTACATTAGCGAGTTTAAAGAAGGCGGTTTGCATGATCATGTTTATCATTCCGCCGAGTCCGACTGCGCCTGCAATTTTAACAGCATCAACATTATAAAACTTCAGGTTCATCCCGGCTATAGTTCTTTTTATTTTTGCCGGAATGTGTTCTTCCATCTCATTTAAAGACCAGGGAGAATTAAGCAGGAAGGTTCCGCCCTCTTTAATTCCTTCAAGGACATCGTATATCTGAACGTAATTTGCCTTGTGGCATGCGATAAAATCGGCGGTATTGACAAGATATGTGGATTGAACCGGTTTGCTGCCGAAACGAAGGTGTGAAACAGTAATTCCGCCTGATTTTTTCGAATCATAAGCGAAATATCCCTGGGCAAAAAGATCTGTATTGTCGCCTATGATTTTTATGGCGGATTTGTTTGCCCCGACAGTACCGTCAGAACCCAACCCCCAGAACTTGCACTGGACGGTTCCCTCGGGAGTAGTTTCTATATCTTTTTCTATTTCTAGTGAAGTGTGAGTTATGTCGTCGGTTATTCCAACCGTAAAATGATTTTTCGGTCCTGCAGACTTCATGTTGTCAAATACCGCCTTAGCCATTGCCGGAGTGAACTCCTTTGAACCAAGGCCGTAGCGTCCGCCGATAATAACCGGCATTTCGCCTCTTTCCATGAAAGCCGTGCACACATCGACATAAAGCGGGTCACCGACTGCGCCAGGTTCTTTTGTCCTGTCAAGAACCGTTATCCTGTTCGCGGGTGCTGGCAGGGCGGAGAGAAACGCATCAATTACGAATGGCCTGTAAAGACGTACTTTGACAAGTCCGACTCTTTCTCCGCTGTCATTTAACCGGTTTACGACCTCTTCGATCGTTTCGCAGGAAGAACCCATAGCAACAACTACTCTTTCGGCTTCAGGATCTCCGACATAATCAAAAAGGTTGTAACGGCGGCCTGTAAGATTACCCACCTTTTTCATATATTCTTTTACTATTGCGGGAACCGCAAGATAATAGGGGTTAGCGGCTTCCCTTCCCTGAAAGTATATATCCGGATTCTGGGCAGTGCCCCGAATTGTCGGATGCTCAGGGTTCATGGCTTTTTTCCTGAAGGCTTCTATCGCTTCAAAATCTGCAAGAGAGGCCATATCGTCATATTCGATCATTTCAATTTTCTGGATTTCATGTGAGGTTCTGAATCCGTCGAAGAAATGGAGGAAAGGAACTCTTCCTTTTATAGCTGAAAGATGTGAAACTAGGGCAAGATCCATGACTTCCTGAACCGAATTAGCGCAAACGAGGGCAAAACCGGCCTGGCGAACAGACATGACATCGGCGTGATCTCCGAAAATGGAAAGAGCGTGGGCGGCAATCGCTCTTGCGCTCACATGAAATACTCCGGGAAGAAGCTCCCCGGAAATTTTGTACATGTTCGGGATCATTAAAAGAAGGCCCTGGGACGCGGTAAATGTGGTTGTCAGGGCTCCTGCTGCAAGGGCTCCATGAACCGCGCCTGCAGCTCCGGCCTCAGATTGCATCTGTTTTATGTTTAAGGTCTGACCGAAAATATTTTTGAGCCCGTTGGCTGACCATTCGTCAGCAATTTCGCCCATTGGTGTTGAAGGGGTTATCGGGTAGATTGCGGCGACATCGCTCATGGCGTAAGCCACATAAGCGGCAGCGGTATTGCCGTCGATCGTTTTCATTTTTTTTGCCATAATATTAACTCCTTATATAATCTAATTTGATGCCTTCGTAAAGAAGCCGAAACGACTTTTTACCTGGAGAGAAAGGGCTTCCCCAATTATAAACAATGCCATATTGGAAACACAATAGAATCTTTAATGTGTTTCCAATATGGACACTATTTTGGGAGGCGTATTACCATAACAGGTTTTTTACACCTTCTAACTACTCGACGGGCATTACTGCCGATCAGCGCATCGGTCAATAAGCCGTATCCGTGAGTTCCCATAACAACCATGTCGCAGTTACTTGAATCGACAGTTTTTAAAATTTCATCTACAGTAACTCCTTCTTTTACCAATATTTCGTCAACCAGGAAGGGACAAGATGTCAGGCTTGAAGACATCTCTTCACAGAAATTATTCAGCCTTTTTTTTATGGTTTCAACATGCTCCTGTTTCTTATTTTTCTGAACTTCTTTCCATCGATCTTCCCCGAGATACTCGACTATCTGCCATTCGGTGTTTGTGGGGATTGTCTCGAGGACATTAAGCACCGTAATTTTTGCGTCGAATCTGCTCGCGATGATTGCTGCATAGCTAAAGGCATGTTTTGCGTTTTCCGAAAGATCCGTTGCGTATAGAATTCTTTTGATTTCAGGAATCATATCTCCTCCTCATTATTAAAGGTTTATTGAATATCAGTGTAATTGTTCCGATTTTTACAGCATTTGTTTTTTTGCCGCAAGGAATTTCGGATAAATTCTTTTTGTTTTAATTTCAGACAATAATGTATTATATTAATATTTGAGGATCATATCCAAGTTATAGTAAACGCTGAAAATAAATTTACATCTATTTCCCCCTCACCCTATCCCTCTCCCGCAGGGGGATAGGGAATAATGCCCCTCCCTTGAGGGTACAAAGGGGAGGGTGAGATAAATGTATAAAAACTTATGTCGTTCATTATAGTTGGTGATCCTATAGGATTTATTGGGTCAAGGGTTCGAGTTCTACGAAAATTTGGCCATAAGGAGAGGATAATGATCGATAGTTTATTGCTTAAAAAATTTACCGGCCTGCTTGGGCGTGAAAATGTGTTTACCGAAAGAGCCGATCTTGTCACCTATTCTTACGATGCCGCCGTGCTGGAACCGGTGGTTCCGGCGGCAATTCTTCGTCCTTCAAACTATGAGCAGCTGGGAAAGATTGTTCTCCTGTGCAATGAAAACTCTGTACCGGTCACTGTCCGGGGGGCTGGTACAAATCTTTCGGGAGGCACCATCCCATCGGCAAAAGGTGTTGTTCTGGTGACAAATGCCCTGAATAATATCCTTGAGATAAACGAAGAAGATATGTATGCGGTCGTTCAGCCGGGAGTTATAACCGCAAAACTGGCGGCGGCTGTAGAATCAAAAGGCCTTTTTTATCCTCCTGACCCGGGGAGTCAGGCCGTATCGACCATCGGAGGAAATGTTGCCGAAAATGCAGGCGGATTGCGGGGACTCAAGTACGGCGTGACCAAAGACTATGTTATGGGTCTTAAGTTTTTCGATGCCGGCGGCAATGATGTAAAAACCGGTTCGAGAACTGTCAAGTGTGTTACCGGATATAATTTAACCGGCCTGATGGTGGGTTCGGAGGGGACACTCGGCATAATCTATGAAGTTATATTAAAACTGATTCCTTTGCCTCTTCACAGAAAATCGATGATTGCCGTTTTCAATGATACGGCCCTTGCTTCGGAAACAGTAGCTGCCGTTATTGCAAACAAAATAGTTCCGGCCACGCTTGAATTTATGGACAATTTTACTATAAAAGCCGTGGAAAAGCACAGCAATGCCGGATTGCCCCTTGACGCTGCCGCGCTTCTTCTGATTGAAGTAGACGGGCATCCGGCCCAGGTTGATGAAGATGCGGAAAAAGTCGAATCCATCTGCCGGAAAAACGGCGCAACCTCACTGCGTGTTGCGCAAACCGCTTCCGAGAGAGACAAAATCTGGGCTGCCAGAAGAAGCGCTCTTTCGGCGCTGGCGCAGCTGAAACCAACGCTTGTTTTGGAAGACGCGACTGTCCCGAGGAGTAAAATTCCTGAGATGGTCCGCGCGATAGAGAATATCGGGAAGCGATACAGTCTTGCTGTCGGGACTTTCGGGCATGCAGGAGATGGAAATCTCCACCCCACCATTCTGACCGACAGGAGAAATACGGATGAATGGAAAAGGGTGGAAGATGCAATTAAAGAGATATTCGAAAAAGCGCTTGCCCTTGGAGGAACTCTTTCCGGCGAACACGGCATAGGTCTCGCCAAATCAAGATTTTTAAAAGACGAGATAGGGGCCGGGGCCGTCCTTTTTTCTAAAAACATAAAATCCGCTCTGGATCCTAAGAATATTTTGAATCCCGGGAAGATTACAGGAGAGTAATATGTCCGACATGAAAAGGCTTGCGCGGCTTATGGGGGAGCTTGAAGAGCAGCTTGTCGTCTGCATGAGGTGCGGCATGTGTCAGGCCGTATGCCCTCTTTTTGCGATAACAGGTAAAGAATCGGATGTTGCAAGGGGAAAGCTTGCGCTGCTGGACGGACTTTTGAATAAAATGTTCGAAGATCCGGATGGAGTTTATGAGCGCCTGAATAAGTGCCTTTTGTGCGGTTCCTGCGCTACGAACTGCCCGAGCGGAGTGAAAGCGCTTGAGATTTTCATTAAGGCTAGAATTATCCTGACCGGTTTCATGGGACTCTCTCCGGCCAAAAAATTGATTTTAAGAGGAATGCTCTCACATCCTGGAATCTTTGACCGTCTCCTTGAATGGGGTTCAAAGTTCCAGGGGCTTTTCATAAAACCAGTAAGTGATATTTTAGGAACTTCATGCGGCAGGATTGCCTCACCTCTTTTAAAAGATCGGCACTTCGTGCCTCTCGCGCCGGTTCCGTTTCACCGGATTGTACGTTCCATGAATACTCCTGCCGGAAGCTCCGGAATAAAGGTCGCCTTTTTTACCGGATGCCTTATTGATAAGATATATCCTAATGTGGCACAGGCCGCGCTCGATATTTTTTCCTATCACGGTATCGGGGTTTATATCCCAGAAGGGCAGGGATGCTGTGGTATCCCAGCAATATCATCGGGAGACGCCGAATCGTTCGAAAGGCTTTTAATCCACAATATCGAAAAATACTCATCTGCCGATTTCGACTATCTTGTTACGGCATGCGCGACATGCACATCAACGATAAAAAAAATCTGGCCTCTCATGATTAATGCCGGCTCAAGCGATGATCTGAAATCAAAAACAGAAAAAATATCCGGCAAAACTCTTGATATAAATCAGTTCCTGGTTTCAATAGCAGGTGTTATACCACAAGAAGAAAAGACTTCAATAAATAAAGGTGATGCGGTTAAGATAACGTACCATGATCCCTGTCACCTCAGGAAATCTCTTGGTGTTTTTGCCGAACCAAGGATGTTGATCGCGGCAAATAAAAATTACTCATTCATGGAAATGCCTGAAGCCGACTGGTGCTGCGGCATGGGCGGAAGTTTTAATCTGCAGTATTATGAAATCTCGGGCGACATAGGAAAAAGAAAAACCGGAAATATAAAAACTTCCGGAGCCGGTGTTGTCGCTACGGGCTGTCCGGCATGCATGATGCAGATATCCGACATGCTGTCAAAGTCAAACGAAAAAATCCTGGTAAAACACCCGATTGAAATCTATGCGGAGTCTTTGAAAAAGGTATAGACTTCGATATTGATGGCCTCGTAAAAAGCAAAATTTTTGACGGCAAAGTAAAAAGTGCAAGTTCAAGACATCGCAAATCCCGTGTGATGAGGCGTACATATCGTACGCCGCAATCGCAACGGGATGAAGCGTAACGCAGAAATCGGACTTTATACGAAGCCGTCTCTATATTCGGCTTTTTCATTCCAGAAGTTTTTCGAAAAAATCATTCCCCTTATCATCAACTATTATAAATGCCGGAAAGTCTTTTATGGTAATCATGAATATGGCTTCCATGCCAAGTTCAGGATATTCAACTGTTTCGATTTTAGTTATGCATTCCTTCCCGAGCCTTGCAGCAGGGCCTCCTATAGAACCTAAGTAAAAGCCGCCGTATTTTTTGCATGAGTCGGTTACAACCTTAGAACGGTTTCCCTTTGCGAGCATGATCATCGAGGCGCCATTTTTCTGAAATTCAGGCACGTAAGAATCCATTCGTCCCGCTGTTGTCGGTCCGAAGGAGCCTGAAGGATATCCTTCGGGAGTTTTTGCAGGGCCTGCATAGTAAATTATATGATCCTTGAAATACGGAGGGATACCTTCGCCTTTATCGAGGCGTTCTTTTAATTTTGCATGGGCGATATCTCTTGCAACAATAATTTTCCCTGTAAGAAGGAGCCTCGTTGCAACAGGATATTTTGTCAGTATGCTCCTTATTTCACTCATTGGCCTTTCAAGATCGATCGAAACTGCTCCTTCTTCGGATTCTTTTACCTGCGGAAGATATTTGGATGGGTTTTTTTCAAGTTTTTCGAGAAATATTCCTTCTTTTACGATTTTTGCCTTGATATTTCTGTCCGCGCTGCAGCTCACGCCAAGGCCGATCGGACATGAGGCTCCATGCCTCGGGAGGCGAATCACCCTTGTGTCTAGGCAGAAATATTTACCGCCGAACTGGGCGCCTATTCCCAGTTCACGGGATATTTCCAACAGCTTTTCTTCAAACTCAATATCCCTGAAAGCGTGCCCCGTAACATCTCCTTTTGTTGGAAGAGAATCAAGATAACGTGCCGTGGCAAGTTTGAGGGTTTTCAAGTTAAACTCGGCTGAAGTGCCTCCGATAACGAAAGCGAGATGGTATGGAGGGCAGGGAGCCGTTCCTAAGGTCTTCATTTTAGCTTTCATGAAATCAAGTAGTTTTTCAGGAGTCAGTATAGCTTTTGTCTCCTGGAAAAGAAAAGTCTTGTTTGCCGAACCACCGCCTTTGGCTATAAACAGAAACTTGTAAGAATCGCCTTCCGTGGCATAAAGCTCTATCTGGGCAGGGAGATTGCAGCCCGTGTTTATTTCATCGAACATTGTAAGAGGAGCGTTCTGCGAGTATCTCAGATTGTTTTTTATGTAAGCATTGAAAATACCCTTTGAAATCGCTTCTTCATCAGAAAAACCGGTCCAGACCTGCTGTCCCTTTTTGCCTGTTACAATGGCCGTCCCTGTATCCTGGCACATGGGGAAAATACCTTCGGCTGAAATAACGGCATTTTTTATCATTTCAAGAGCAACATACCTGTCGTTTTCGGAAGCTTCAGGATCTTCAAATATACCCGAAAGCTGTTTAAGATGAGATGCTCTCAAAAGATGAGATACATCTTTAAATGCCTCTTCAGCAAGAAGGGTAAGCCCTTCAGGCTCGATTTTTAAAACCGTTTTTCCGTTAAAATCGGAAGTTGCAACAAACTTGTTCGTAAGCAATCTGTATTCGGTCGTATCTTTTCCCAGAGGAAACATATCCTTATATTTAAAATCCGCCATTTTTTATCTCCCGGTTTAAATCCGTTTAGTTGTTCCAGAGGTCACAGATTTAATGGTATGGGCGCTATCTGTCAAGGATTTTCGATTGAAAAATCAATTGTTTTTTAGTGTATTATTGATAATATGGCATTATAGAGAATAAATTACGACAAGGGGAATGTGAATCATGCTGGTTAATCTTCAGTACAAAAACAGGCAGATTGAAATACGTGTGCCCGATGATGCTGTTGTGTACCGCACCTCTTACAGGGAACCGGACAATGATGCCGGGATGCTTGTTCAAAATGCCATCAGAAATCCCGTCAACAGTCCTCCATTATCGGAAATACTGAGAAAATCCGGTGTGCGTTCCGTAGTAATTGTGGTCTCAGACATAACAAGACCAATCCCGTATGCCTATTTTCTCGATACCGTGCTTGAAGAGATTGAGGATGTGGGAGTGGCGAGAGACAACATAATAATCCTAATTGCGACCGGAATGCACCGTCCAAGTACAGCCGCTGAACGGGAGCAGATGTTCGGCCATAAAGTATGTGAACGATATCGTATCATAGATCACCGCGCAGATAAAGCCGACGAGCTTGTTACGGTCAGTGGAAGAAGTCAGGCTGGGCGTCCGATAGAATTGAATCGCAGGTTTGTGGAGACAGATTTCCGTATAGTTACAGGACTTGTGGAACCACACTTCATGGCTGGTTTCTCCGGCGGCCGAAAGGCCATTTGCCCGGGGTTATGTTCTCTCGAGACGGTAAAGGCATTCCACAGTTTCACATTTTTGGACGATTCTTCCGCAAGAAACGGAAACCTGGAAGGAAATCCTCTTCATTATGAATCCCTTTCGATTGCCCGGAAAGCTGACGCTGATTTCTGCATTAATCTCGTGGTGGACAGAAAACACCGGGTCGTAGAGGCTATTGCAGGCGACATTGAAACATCCCATAGTGCAACATGCAAGGTTGTGAATAAATACGCATGCCCTCCGGTGGAACAGAAAAAGGATGTAGTTCTTACCTCCAGCGGGGGATTTCCGCTGGATGCCACATTCTACCAGTGCGTAAAAGGGATGGTTTCATGTCTCCCGGCAGTAAAAAGAGGAGGTGTTGTTGTTTCAATCGGAAGCTGCTCTGAAGGTATAGGAAGCAGCGAATATCAGAATATCATGTACGAATATTCAGGCAGATGGAAGGATTTTCTGGACCATATAAAGAGCGCTGACAGCATCGTAAAAGATCAGTGGCAGTTTCAGATGCAGACGAAGACAATTCAGTATGTCGGAGACGGCAATCTGATATTTATAACCGACGGATTAAAAGATTCGGATCTGGCAAGGCTTAGCGTAAAAGGGATACTCGCATACGAGGGCTCTGTTCAGGAGAAGGTACAGGAGCTCTTGGACGGATTTATAAAAGAAGGCCGATCGGTTGCCGTTATCCCGGAGGGGCCCTACTGCGCCCCGCGTGAAACTGATGATGTAAATAAGGAGGAATCTTAAATTGCAGAACAACAGGAACGCGTTGGTCACCGGCGCAGGATCAGGAATAGGGAAAGCGGTGTCAGTTGCCCTTATACGCGAAGGATATAATGTAACTCTGGCTGGACGCCGCCGTGAATCTCTTGAAAAAACAGCGACAGAATCCACCGCCCCGGATAGGGCTCTGGTTATTCCAACCGATGTCCGGGATGCCGGATCTGTAGGTAATTTGTTCGCAAAGGCAAAGGAGAAGTTAGGGCGGCTCGATCTTTTATTCAACAATGCGGGAATATTCGTTCCGGGTATTGAAATAGACGAACTTACGGTAGATCAGTGGAAGGATATGGTTGACACAAATCTCACCGGATCTTTTCTCTGCGCCAGGGAGGCCTTTCGCCTGATGAAGACCCAGAATCCTCGCGGCGGGCGAATAATCAATAACGGTTCGATTTCCGCGCATGCCCCCCGGCCGAACTCCGCGCCCTACACGGCGACCAAGCACGCAATAACCGGCCTTACCAAGGCCATCTCTCTGGACGGACGCCGCTATGATATCGCCTGCGGCCAGATCGATATCGGCAACGCCGACACCGGGATGGCGGCTGTCTTTGCCAAAGGAGTGCCCCAGGCAAATGGGCAGATGGCTGTCGAGCCGCTGATGGACCTTGCTCATGTAGCCAGCGCAGTGCTATATATGGCAGATCTGCCGCTTGATACAAACGTCCAGTTCATGACCATCATGGCAACGAAAATGCCCTTTATCGGGCGTGGATGATATTCAAGACATAGCTATAAGGAAACAGGAGAGCAACATGGTATCAGGCAATGTGACAAATCCGGCTTCAGGCCGGTTGAGGTTTAGGGGAGGAATCCGGCAAGACTACCCGGACGTGCTTACACCGGCAGCCATAGATGCGCTGGAAACCCTGGCAGGGTTCAACCTGAAACGCCTGGAAATCATGCGCGCACGCATAGAGAGGCGGAATAAGCGTTTTAAAGAAGGCCTGCGAATCGGTTTTCTCGATCCGGCCGCTCACATCCCGGGTGTTGGAATCACCGTGCAGCAGGCCCGTGAGGGCAGTTTCGACGGCTCGGATATCCCGCATGATCTTCAGCGCCAGTGGATTCAGGGTACGGGCCCTGCCACCAGGCCGCGGGCAACGATTGAGGCCGGGATCCGCAATGTCGCATACGCCCTGCTATCGGGCGCAGACGGCTGGATGTTCGACGGCGAGGACGCTCTCGGACAGGTCGATACAATGTCACTGGACAATCAGCGCAACCTTTTGATCGCCTTTGCCCTCAAAGAGCTTTTTTTTCGCGTAGCCGAAAATGTTGCCACGGAGATGAACGCATGGGCCGAAGGCTTCTTCGGATGCAAGATCATCAAGAACTGGAAACAGCAATTGGATTTTACAACCCGCATTTACCGACCGAGGGGGCTCCACCTTGACGACCGGCATATTTGCGAGACAAATGGCGCCGGGTTTTCAGCCTCAATTGTCGATACAGTTCTGTATGTGGTAAACAATCATCGCACACTGAGAAGCCAGAGCCGTTCGATTGTTCTTTATCTGCCCAAGATCCAGACTGCGGAAGAGGCGGCCCTCTGGAACGATATCCTTGGCGCACTGGAACAGCACCTCGGTCTTGCTGCCGGGACAGTGAAGGTTTACGTGCTGATTGAGCAACTAGAAGCATGTTATCAGTTGATGGAAATCCGGGCCGCCTTGGCCTGTCGTTTTGTCGGTTTCAATACCGGCCGATGGGATTACATCAACAGCGTGGCCGATGCCCTGGCCTGGGACACGGCTTTCCAAAATCCCAACATCGATGCTATCACAATGACTTACGGCTACATGAGGATTTACGAAGACCGCGTGCGGCGCGCGGTCAACACGCCCGACCGGAACGGCCGTTTCTCCCTGTGGCAGGGCGGCATGGAGCCGAACATACCGGTAGGTTCGGAAAAAGGCGTGGCCGAGGCTATGAAGCGGGCTACGGCAGGGGGCCTTCGTGAACAACAGGCCGGCGCCAGCGGCAAATGGGTGGCACACTGGAAGATGGTGCATATTGTAAGGCCTGTATGGGAAGAGGCCGGTGCCGTCAACCAGCTTGGCCGGAGTTTTCCGCCCCTGACTTATACGGCAAAGGACGCGGATGATCTGAGAATGCTCGAATCAGCTCCTCGCACGGTGCGCGGAGCCCGCGACCTGCTCTCTGTAGCGCTCCAGTACGGCAACGCCTTCGGCAGGGGATTCCAGGCCGCGGCACTCAAGGCTGCCGATTTTTTCGGGAATGATGATGTGCTCTACCTGATGGAAGATATGGCCACGGGAGAAATCCGCCTGAGTATTCTCTGGGAATGGCTGCACAAGCAGTCCTGTTTCACCGAAGATGACGCGGCAAGCGGAATAAAAGCCGGAGACCCACTGACTCCAGGGTTCTTCGACCGGCTAATGGCAGAAGAGTACGAGAAGCTGCGCCTGGCAAAAAACAGGGATGTGCATGACGACTCCAAGGAGACCACCCTGCCGATCGCCCGGGAAATTGTCGGGCGGTACGTTAAAAATCCGTTCAAGGCCCCCTGGTACATTGATTTGCTCAACCTCAACCTTAACAACCATGACCTTGAACGAGCCCGCCGGCTTATCGAGGAGTATTTTGCCGCCTTCGGACGGGACGGGACACGCCTGACAGCTAATCCTGATTTATAAACAGCCGAACATCGAACATTGAATATCGAATAACGGAAAAATTTGAGGCTATTTAAGATTAATTTATAATCTCTTAACCGGCTATTCTTCGTGTCCATCCGATTACTTTATCGCACCACTCAGCAACAGAAAGAAGCTTGTCGTCAGCGTATCGTTTTCCCGTTATCTGCAGACCGAGAGGCAGCCTCTTCGGGCCTTCTCCCGCCGGGATGGTTACAGCCGGCACTCCGCAGAGAGACCATATCGTGCAGAAAACAGGGTCTCCGGTCTGCGTGAGGTCCTGAGCGGCCTCTCCGGTTGCGGGCAGGGTAATCACGGCGTCAAATTTTTCCATGAAGTCGTCCATTTCCACGGAAAGATTTTCCTTTCGCGCAAGAGCTTTTTCAAGATCATCCTTTTCTATGAGCAGCCCTTCATCAATTAATCCATTGAGCCGTCCGCTTATAAGGCTCCTATTGTCTTTCTGAAGAGTTGCGAAAGTTTTGGCGCCCTCGGCATACATTATGACCCGGTGGATGGCATGCGCATCGCTGAACGGTTCCGGAAGCTCCACTTCTTCGACTTCGGCGCCGGCTTCCCCAAGCCTTTCAACTACCGACATGAAATGCTTTCTTGCGTATTCTTCGGCGCGAAGCCATACAGGCGACCGGACAGCCGCAATTCTCGGAGGATACAAAACCGGTTTCGGATCGGAAGGCATGACCGGATTTGAGCTCTCTGCTGATACAGAATCTTTTGACCGGAGAACCGCAGCGAGAAGTGCCACGTCCGGAACGCTTCGCGCAAAGACGCCGACCTGGTCGAGGCTCGGGCTGAAGGGATGGATTCCTTCAAGGGGAATAAGACCGGCTGTAGGTTTGTATCCAACGACTCCGCAGAATGCTGCAGGACGTATGACTGACCCGTTCGTCTGTGTGCCGATTGCCGCGGAAACAAACCCCATGGCCACAGCCGCGGCCGAGCCGCTGGAGGATCCTCCGGGCGTATGGTCAGGGTTCCAGGGGTTGCGGGTCTTGCCTGGGGTAAAGAAAGCAAACTCCGAGGTTACTGTCTTGCCGAGCACAAAGGCGCCGGCGCTTTCAAGACTCAGGACTACAGCGGCCGAACGTTCCGGAACAAATCCTTCATGAACAGCGGATCCCATTGTGGTTGGTATGTTCCGGGTTTCTATTATATCCTTGATCCCCACGCCGATACCGTGAAGGGAAGAAAGAGGCGCCCCCGATTTTTGTATTTCATCAGCATGGCGGGATAAGCCAAGAGCTCTGTCGAAATCGATCCACTGGAAGGCCTGCACTCTGTTTTCATATGCCTGAATCCGTTTAAGAAGCGCGCATGTAACTTCTTCACTGCTCAGA
Organism: Desulfobacterales bacterium; assembly: GCA_046485065.1. GTDB lineage: Bacteria > Desulfobacterota > Desulfobacteria > Desulfobacterales > RPRI01 > RPRI01. The sequence goes on from JAWOHP010000004.1 coordinate 59,365, forward strand.
GTTCCGTTCCGGATGGCATAGGCGGCCTCAAGAAGGCTCAGGGTATAAATTGCCGGCTGAATTTTTGATTTTGGATTTGAAACCAAGAAACGTAACTCCTTCCATATCCATGAAACCCGGGCAGCCCCAGTGGATAATCGCTCACGAAGTCTATTATAGTCTCCGCCTGTACAATTTCATTATAGTCTATCAGGGGGCGTTCTCGAAGCCCTAAGCCAAATGTTCTGCGGTTCGCATACGCACCCATACCCAAACATATAACGGTGGATTATTCTGACAACCACTGATTGCCGGTTAAGGATTTAGCAGGTTGGGCGGTTTTCCCGTAGTCAGGGCTGCCACAAGGTTTCGGGCGGCCAGCATCGCCATTGCATGCCGCGTTGCAGCTGAAGAACTGGCAATATGAGGGGTAAGAACAACGTTTTTCATGGCAACCAGAGCCGGATGCAATGCCGGTTCATTTTCAAATACATCGAGTCCGGCGCCGGCCAGTCGACCGCTTTTCAATGCCTCCACCAGAGCCGCATCATCGATCACACCACCGCGAGCAGCGTTGATTAAAATGGCCCCAGGCTTCATCATGGCCAGTTCAGGGCTCCCGATGATATGGTGAGTTGACGGCGAGTAGGGCACATGGAGGGTAAGAATATCGGAGCGTGCCAGAAGCTCATCCTTGCTCACGAAAGTGGCGTTGCAGGCTCGCTCCAAATCGGGATCTGCCTGCCGGGTGTTGTGATACAAAACGGTCATGTCGAACCCCAAAGCTCTTCGGGCAACCTTGCTGCCTATCCGGCCAAATCCCAGGATACCCAAAGTGGCATGGTGTACGTCTGCGCCAAGAAACTGCTTAAGATACCAGCCTTTCCACTGTCCCGAACGCAGATGGGCATCCGATTCCACAACCCGCCGTGCCGTTGCCAGAATAAGCGCCCAGGTGAAATCAGCGGTACTGTCGTCAAGAACTCCGGGCGTGTTTGTGGCCATGACTCCGGCGCGCGAGCAGGCTTCAATGTCAATGTTGTTAAAGCCCACGGCAATATTGCATACGGCTTTGAGAGCGGAGCAACCGGAAAGCAGGGCAGCGTCCACCCGATCCATAAGGGTGGTCATGACCCCAAACTTGTCAGCAAGGTTTTTGGCCAGTATATGGGAATCCATTGGGGTGTCGGACTGGTTGGAGCTTACCTCAAAGTGACCTGTCAGATAGTCGAGCACATCGTCAAAAGTCTCCCGCGTTACCAGTATTTTAGGTTTCACGAACTCATTCTCCTCACCTATTTAAAAACCCGCAGCTCTTAGTGACCATAAACCAGGCTCGGCAGCCATAAACCGATAGCCGGAAACATGTACAACAGGAATATTGCAACTACCTGGATTGCCATGAACGGCAGCATCCCCAGGAATATCTGGTTGAGTGACACGTGAGGAGGCGCCACACCCTTCAAATAAAAGGCCGCCATAGCCACCGGAGGTGAAAGGAATGCCGTCTGCAGGTTGAGCGCCACCAGCAGGCCGAAAAACAGAGGGTCGATTTGAAAGTGCGTCAGGAGCGGTAGAAATATAGGCATGAAAATTACAATTATTTCCGTCCATTCAAGCGGCCAGCCGAGCAGGAATATGACAACCTGGGCCAGAAGCATGAATTGTACGGGCGACATGTCAAGCGATACCACCCATGTATTGATTATCTCCTGACCGCCCAAAAGCGCGAACGCCCCGGCGAAAATGCCGGAGCCTACGAACAGCCAGCAGACCATGGCGCTGGTCTTGGCAGTGAGAAAAACCGCCTCCTTGAGCATCGTCCAGTTGAATCGCCCGTAGGCAATAGCCAGGAACAAACCTCCGAATGATCCCATAGCTGCCGCTTCGGTGGGTGTTGCGAGCCCCAGCAGGATTGAACCGAGCACCCCGAGGATCAGCAGCGCCAGCGGGAAGAACGATCCCAGCAGCATTTTGAAGATCTCGAGTCTGACGAAGTTGAATATGACATAAAAAATCGCAAGTCCAACGAGACAAATGCCAAGAGTTATCCAATAGCCCATCGGTGCCGGCAGGCGTCCGGTTGGCTCAGAAGCTGCGACTGTCTCAGGAAGTTCAGCCGGTGCGGCTGTTACGGCGGGCGGTTCCGGAGCCTCCTGGCTGCTTTCGGGAGGGGGCTCCTCTAAACCTTCAGATTCTTCAATCTCCGGTTCCTGCAAACCTCCTACTTCAGACTCATCGATTATATTGGTCGTATCAGCGGTGCCCATTTCCTGCAAGCCGCTCGTATCAACTATAGTCTGCACCGTCGAATAATGATAGATCGATCCCATGAGAAGAAATGCCGCGAGGGCAGGCAGAAGGGCAATGAACAGGTGTCTGAGGAGTGTGGGCATCGGCACTTCAGCGTCACGCTTGCCTATGATCGCGCCGATAAGACCCACCATGACATTGCTGCTCACGGTTTTGGTGATTACTTCTGCGAACTTGGGAAGCGGTACATACTGGTCCTCCTCAGAGAGAGGAGGTGCGATGCTGGGTTTGATTTTTGCATAAACGATAACGTAACCGATATAAAGAGCCGCAAGCATGAGACCGGGAAAAAAAGCTCCGGCGTATAGCTGCATGACTGACACACCGGCGGTGGCGCCATAAAGAATCAGGAGCACCGACGGCGGAATCAGGATGCCGAGAGTTCCGCCCGCGGTCACTGCGCCCGCCGAAAGGCGAATACCGTATCCGGCCTTGAGCATTGCGGGAAAAGCGAGCAGACCCATCAATGTCACCACGGCACCGATGATTCCAGAAGCGGTTGCAAAAATGGCACAGGTCACGACCGTTGCCACGGCAAGCGACCCCGGGATGCGTGATGTTGCCAGGTGCAGGCTTTTGAATAGGCTCTCGATAAGGTTTGCCCGCTCAACCAGATAGCCCATGAAAACGAATAAGGGAACCGCGATCAGCACGTCGTTGTTCATGATCCAATAGGCGCGTTGCACCATCAGGTCAAGCGTCTGCTGCACAGCCAGATCTGGGTTCACGCTGTTATAGGCGAACCAGGTAAACGTTGTCCCCAGTCCCATCAATGTGAAAGCGGTGGGGAAACCGAGCATGATTGCCACGACGATCAGCGCCAGCATCAAAAGACCCAGGTGACCGTTTGTCATCTGATCCGGTGACGGCATCATTACGAACAAAGCAATCACAACCGCAGCCATTATCGAGAGCCCGAACCAGACTTCTTTTCTCATTTATCGCTCCCTTTTTTGGCTGTCACAAATTCATCAAGCCTGGCTATATCCTCGTCCTTGACATGCATCTGTTCCTTCAGTTTTTCAACATCGACTTCTTCAACGTCTTGCAGGCGTGAAGGCCAGCGGCCATCCTTGAGGCAGATTATGCACCGAATAATTTCGACAATGCCCTGCGCCAGCAGGAAAGCACCGGCTAACGGAATGATGGACTTGAACTGATAAACAGGCGGACCGTCGGCGGTGATACCCGAATGCTCCATAATCGCCCATGATTCTCCGGCATAATTATACCCTGCCCAGCAGAGTGCAATCACTCCTGGAAGGAAAAATATAAAATAGAGGGTGAGATCAAGCCCTGCCTGCAGCCGGGGCGGGAAAAAGCCGTAAAGGACATCGCCGCGCACATGGCCGTTTTTTGAGAGGGTGTACGCGCCGGCCATCATAAACAGCATACCGTACATCTGGATCATCCCGTCGAAAGCCCAGTCATGCGGAGCGTCGAGCGCATAGCGCGAGAAGACCTCATAAGTGATGAGCAGGGTGAGCGAGACTATGAGCCATGCGAATGTTTTCCCTACAAAGGTACTTATCTTGTCAATGGTAAGCAGAAATTTCTGCATTGTTACACCTGATTCTGAAAGTCAGTCATCCGGATGCCGGTATTGTGCATCCGGATGACTGACATATGATGCTGTATAATTCTTCAGCTTTTCTTTGGTTACGCTTTTTTCTTAGTTTTCTTGGCCCCGAAGTAGTGGTTATAGGCCATGCGCCGGTTGACATTGTAATCCATATCCCATTTCACAACGCGTTCGGCGAACTTCTTCTGAGATGCCATTATCTCCTTGAAAAGAGGATTTGCAGCCTCTTTCTTTGCCACAGCCTCATCGTAAGCTATAAGCTGTTGCTGAAGGAACGAATCCGGTGTTTTATAGAACTTAACCTTGTCTTTTGTCTGCATTTCGATGTAGTCCTGCGAGTAGCGGTCACACGATTTCCACCACAAATCAGCCGAGGCTGCTTCTACGGCATTTTCAATGATCGCCTTCATCTTAGCCGGCAGCGCTTCAAACTTTGCCTTGTTGAACAGAATCTCGAAAACCTCGGCATTCTGATGATAACTCTGCAGCATGCAGACTTTGGATACATCCGGGAAGCCGAGCAGGCGGTCGGATGAAGCGTTGTTAAATTCGGCTCCGTCAAGCAGGCCGCGGTCGAGTGCCGGGACTATTTCGCCGCCTGGCAGGGCATTGACAGCGGCGCCCAGGCCGTTGAAAACATCGATTGAGATTCCAACGGTGCGGAACTTCATGCCCTTGAAATCAGACATTTTTGTAATAGGCTTCTTGAACCAGCCTAGCGGTTGCGTTGCCATTGGTCCGTATGGGAAAGAGACGACGCTGGCGCCAATCGATTCATATACTTTCGCGAGCAACTCTTTCCCTCCGCCATATTTATGCCATGCAAGCATCATGTTGGCGTCCATGCCGAAGCCTGGACCTGATCCCCACAGCGCAAGTGCATTCTGCTTGCCATAGTGATAGACCTGCACGCCATGGCCGCCGTCAAGAGTGCCTTTCGATACCGCGTCGAGAAGGTTGAAGGCCGGAACAACTGAACCAGCCGGCAGCACCTCTATCTTGAGATCCCCACCGGTCATGTCGTTTACCTTCTTGGCAAAATCTATTGCATATTCGTGGAAAATATCCTTGGTCGGCCAGGTGCTTTGCCAGCGCATCGTAATCGGCCCCTCGGCCTTGATAATGTTAGGAAAACCTGCTGTAGCCGCAACTCCCGCTACACCTGCGACGGCAGCCTTCTTCAGGAACCCGCGCCGGCCGATTTTCTCATCCTCTTGTTTCTTGCCGATCATTTCAGTCTCTTCTTTTTTCATCAGCCATACTCTCCTTTCTGAAAAGTTGATTGTTTGCTTTCCCGGTCGAGATGATGCTTCAAAGAACTATGGATCATTCGCCATAAAAAAAAGGCAAAAACTCCAAAAAAAACCAAACGGCACTAAAAAAGATTATAAAATATCAATCGACTTATACAAACATCAGTTTGATTGTCAATATATTTTCCGGACGGATTCAAATGCCTATATAATTCCGGCCAGCCGGCGCTACCGGTTGCACACCGCCATCACCTGTCGCAGATCGGTCTTGCCGTCGAAGCTCTTCTCGATGCCATCCTGGAAAAGCGTGATCATGCCATTATCGATCGCTAATTTGCGGATCTCGGCAGCGGATCTATGGTGCTGTATCGTCTGGCTCAGGTCTTCATTATTGACCAGCAGCTCGTGTAAAGCTATTCGGCCTTTGTACCCGGTGTTGTTGCAGCTGTTACAGCCCGAGCCCTTCCACAGTCTAAGATCAGACGGCTGACCCACGCCGAGATTGCGGCGCAGCTGCTCCTCACCGTATGCCTCGGCGACAAGGTCGTATTCCTCGTTGCTTGCCTCGTACTGAAGGCGGCAGAACTTACACAGGCTGCGGCTAAGCCGCTGCGCCATCACACCGATCAGCGCGTCGGCAAAGGTAAAGGGCTCGAGACCCATGTCGAGCAGACGGGTAACCGTTTCGGGGGCGCTGTTTGTGTGCAGTGTCGAGAGCACTAAATGCCCGGTAAGCGAGGCTTCAACGGCGGTGCTCGCCGTTTCGTGGTCGCGCATCTCGCCTATCATGATTACGTCGGGATCAAGGCGCAGGAAGCCGCGCATTGCCGTAGCAAAGTTGAGACCGACCTTGGGATTCATCTGCACCTGGCGCAGGCCGGACTGGGTGATCTCCACCGGATCCTCGGCAGTCCATATCTTTGTGTTGACCTGGTTAATGTGATTCAGCGCCGAGTGCAACGTGGTAGTTTTACCCGAGCCGGTGGGACCGACAACGAGCACCAGGCCGTAAGGCTTGGCTATAATTTCCTCAAAAGCCTTGAAGTTGCGATCGTTAAACCCCATTTGCGAAAGAGGCATCGACTTGGATGAGGCGAGGATGCGCATCACCACGTCTTCGTTGGCATTGACCGTGGGCATAGTCGAGACACGCAGTTCGACGTCTTTGCCATCGACTTTGAGCTTGATCTTGCCGTCTTGCGGTTTACGCCGTTCGGAGATGTCGAGGCCGGCTAAAATCTTCAGCCGTGCCACCAGATTGTTGCGGAAGGCCGGCGGAATCGCCTCATAGATCGTGCAGTCGCCGTCGACCCTGATACGGACGATCAGTTTGTTCTGCGGGCCGTTGGGCTCGATATGGATGTCCGAGGCGCCGCGGCGATAAGCGTCAACGATGATTTTGTTCGCCAGCCTAATCACTGTGTTATCTGACTCCGAGATCTCGGTATCGCTGATCTGCTCCCGGACGCTCTCTATCGTCCCGCTCTCGGCCTCTAAGATCTTGAGGATCTCGTTCAATCCGCTGCGGCTAGAGCCGCTCTGTTCGGCTTCAGAGAGGTGCTTATCAATGTAGCGCCTCAGTTGTGATGGAGCTACCAGTACCTCGCGCATCTTTATGTTGTACTGAAACCGCAGAGAGTCAAGGACCTTGAAATTGAGCGGATCGCCGATAGCCACTGTGAGGATGTCGTTGTCCTGCCCCAGGGGCAAGCAATGATGCTTTCGAAGGACGGTCTCGCTATAGCGGTTGATCAGCTCGCCATCGATCTCGACTTCGTCGAGGTCGACGAAGGCCAGTTGAAACTTGCGAGCCAGGGTCTTAAACAGCGCGGTCTCCTTGATGATACCCAGATCAACCAGCACCTCTCCAAGCCTCTTGTCTCGCCGTTTTTTCTGCTCCGAGAGCGCGCGGCTGACATCCTCCTCGGTGATCAGCCCCATTTCGACGAGCACTTGGCCGATGCGCAGGTTGCGGCGTGCCTGCTGGCGCTGAGCGTCGGCGACATCGTCCGGGGCGACATTCTTCTGCTGAATCAAGATCTGGCCGATCGGAATTCTACGCTCGCTGCGCTGGTTCAGTACGCCCTGATCGAGGGCCTGGGAATCGACGGCGCCGTCGGCGAGCAGCATCTCGCCGAGCAGCTCTGTGCTCTCCCGGGCGTTGATGTTGGCGGCGTAAAAGTAATATTGCCGATGCAAAGGCTCGTCGCCGAGAGGGTAGGCGAAAAATCCGAGAGGATTGGCGAGATCAGGCTGGTCGACACGAACATTGAACATCGCGCCGCCAGCAAGGTAAAGCTTGAGGTCCTGTGGCTGGGTCAGATTGGGCAGCTGGGCCCGACCTGCGCCCTGATGAAAGGCGATATAGCTGATCCGCTCCACCGGAATTCGCTGGTGGCCGACATCCCTGCTAGTGGTGCCGTCTCCACTGATCGGCTCGAGTATCAAGTACGGATCTTCAGGCCGGAAGCGAACCATCTGGCCGTCGAGGGTCTGCCCGTCTATGGTACCAACGGTCACGATCAACGATAATAAGAATTTGCTTTTCATGTCTCGATTTATTGCATTAATCGGCCTGTATGTCAAGTTTATGCAGGCTCTTAATGTATGGGGTGAACCGGTAGTTTTCGGGGGATTTGAAGGTTATGCCGGATGAATCAATGATTCCTAAGGAACCCTGAAAATCCGCATCATATTCACCACGCTTGACCGTCTGACTTACGTCTGTAAGGGATAGTTCCAGCCTTCTCAAAATCTCGGACAGGCTCATCCCAGGCTCGCGTGCCTCCCTTGCTTTTTCTTTCATATCATCTTGATATAATTGACATTAAGATTGTAAACTTTAAATGTAGGGGGTGTCACCCGTACTCCCAAGAATATAATGGCAAAGAATCCTGATTTGATATTATAGAAAAAGATTGCACCCCGCGAAATTGCTTTATCACAATCATATTGACAAAAAATAATGATTTCTTATATAAAAGGAATATACAACCAAATAAAATATAAGATATTCGTATTTGAGGGGGGCTCATGATACCTAAAGGATATGAAAACATCCTGGACAAAAAAATTATTGCAGCCAGAGAAGCTGCCGGATTTTCCATTACCGAAGCAGCTAAGAAACTGGGATTTAATAACTATCAAACGCTTTCTTCAATAGAAAAAGGTACCAGAAAGATAAATGCTCAGGAATTAATTAAGATGGCCCGTTTATATGGCAGAAGTCTGGACTATTTTCTTGAATCAGGCGCCGCATCTGATCCTCTCCCTTTGTGGAGAAAGACAAAAAAAACCGATACAAATAAAGTTCAACGTCAATTCCTCTTTTTTCTGGAAAATTACAGTAATATAGAACAGCTGCTTGGTCTCAAACGCCGATGGAACGATGTTCAGAGAAAATATGACAGAGATGATTTTTCTATAAATGGATTTGAACAGGCTGATAAACTCGGCATTGAAATTCACAGTTTCCTCGATTTAGGTTCCCGCCCTTCTTTGAATCTGCTGAATGTGCTTGAAAATAAGCTTCGTTTCAAAGTCCTGCATATGCAATTGGACGAAGGTGTTTCCGGTGCCAGTGTTGTGGATGATACCTTGGGGGTCGGCATTCTCATAAACATCAATGATGTCCCTTGGAGAAGAAGTTTCGACCTCGCTCACGAGTTGTTTCACGTTATAACCTGGAATGTTTTTTCTCCCGAGGAAATAGGCGATGGAACGATAAAAACGAGACCGGAACAATTTGCCGACATCTTCGCTTCAAGCCTGCTATTGCCAGAAAATCATCTTCGGGATACACTCAAAGAGATGGCTACCGACAACGAGATTAGAATTATTGATATCATCGAACTGGCAAAGGAGTTTGGAGTATCATCGGAAGCGGTTCTTTGGAGACTGGTTAATCTGAAAATAATTAAAAAAACACTGGCATTAAAGGTCTTGGAAACTCCGAATTTCCGTGATCTTGATCGCGATATGCGCCAAGGGTTATCCGGTAAAGAAAAAACGAGCAAGTTTCCTTCACGTTTTATATCGCTTGCATGCAGATGCCTGATGGAAGGCAAGATATCAAGAGGCACTTTTGCCGCGTATCTGGAAATAGATCGCACTGAAATAGACGACTATCTAACGGCTGCGGGATTTGGTGAAGAAAACTATGCAAAAATTGATGCTTGACGCCGATGTTGTCATTGATCTTCATACTCTTGGCTTATTCTTAAAAATTTGCAAAGCCTATGATGTCTTTCTGACTCAAACTGTTTTTGAGGAAGCAAGGTATTATAAGAAGGACGGGGCAAAAATTGAAATTGACATTAAAGATGCTGTGATAATTGAAAACATCGATCTTGAAAATCTGGTAATGGTACAAAGGGAGGCAAAAGAAGCGCGGCTTGGGATAGACCCGGGAGAATTGACATCAATTGCCTATTTGATTCAATCTGAAGATATGCTTTTTTGCACTTGCGATCAAGCTGCAATTAAGCTTATCTCCTATATAGAGCTTGAACAAATAGCAATAAGCTTGGAAAAAGCGCTTCGCTCCACCGGCTATTATGAAAAAAACCTTTACCCGCGTCATCATGAGAAAACTTTCAGGGAATGTGTTAAAGAAGGAAAATCGCTGAGAGTTCAATTTAAAAAGCTTGTATAGTTTTGGTGTGTAGATCTTAAAATGGAGAGCTGCAATGGCGCAAATTCAGTTTAAGGGTAAATCGTTTGTTCAAAACCATCACCTGCTGGTCAAGTACCATGAGCTTATTCCAAAAAAGGACAAGAGCCTGACGGATAAGGTCAGCCTGCATGATGCTGGAATAATACATGTTGAGGGAAAAGAAAAATGGACGGAAAATCATTGAACATAACGAAAGAAAAGTTGAACAGGCTTAGAGAAATCATCCCCGAAGCGTTTACGGAGAATAAAATCGACTGGGAAAAGCTGAAAGCCGCTCTGGGCGATGACATTGAATTCAAAAACGAGCGGTATGTGCTGAACTGGGCGGGAAAATCGGACGCATTCAGGGCTCTCCAATCCCCTTCCACCGCCACGCTCGTTCCTTGCAGGGAAGAATCGGTCAATTTTGATAAAACGGAAAATATTTTTATTGAAGGCGAAAATCTGGAAGTGCTGAAGATTTTGCAGAAATCTTATTTCGGCAAAATCAAGATGATCTACATCGACCCGCCGTATAACACAGGCAATGACAATTTTATTTACCCCGATAAATTTGCCGAATCCAGGGAGGAGTATTTAAACAGAATCGGCGATAAAGACGAAACCGGATTTATGACTCGTGAAGGTTTGTTCAGAAAAAACAGCAAAGA
>JAWOHP010000126.1:0-8358 GCA_046485065.1 Desulfobacterales bacterium
ATCTTACCATTTTTACGGCGAAAATATCGGTTATGGGAAGGCACACAACTGGGCGATATTTGGGGCAAAATCGTCAAAATACCATCTTGTGCTCAATCCCGATATACTGATTCCAAAAGGAACCATTTCTTCCATGATCACCTTCATGGAAAATAATCCGGACGTAGGAATGGTCTGTCCACGGATACTGAACGAAGATGGTTCAAATCAATATCTAAATAAACGCTATCCCAGTGTCATTAATTTTTTTATTCGCCGCTTCATGCCGCGCATTTTTGAGCCTTTGTTTAGGAAGCGTCTGGATCATTACGAAATGAGAGATGTGGGATACGATGAGGTATGTGATGTGGAGGTAATGACCGGTGCTTTCATGCTTTGTCGCACCAATGTGCTGAAAAGACTGGCCGGTTTTGATCCCCGATATTTCTTATACCTGGAAGATTTTGACCTGAGTCGCAAATTTCAACAGAACGGCTCAAGAACCGTTTATTATCCCCATGCCGCCGTGATTCATTACTGGACAAGAGCGTCCCACAAGAATATGAGGATGACGATAATATTTATCATCAGCATGTGCCGTTATTTCAACAAGTGGGGTTGGAAGTGGCTGTAAAAGAGGCCACTGGCGCTGTCGGCGCTTGTGGTTGAAGCCTTCAGTATCTCTCTGAAGATAAGATCAAATTTAAATGCCAATCGTTAAAGATTCTATCTATCTTTTTTCAGCTCGATTTATTAATTCTCTTGCTATATTCAGCCTGATTCTTCTTATTTCAAGAAGGCTGGGACCGGATATTTTCGGCGGATACTCTTTTTTGAATGCTGTAGTTATGACAGGAATTGTTTTTGCTAACTTTGGACTTGATGCCCACATGGTAAGAGAAGTAAGCCGCGATCAATCTCTTGGGCATACCTATTTGGCTTCTGTGCTGGGATTTAAAACCATATCCTCTTTGATTGTAATGGTTGGTATATATGGTTTATTCAGGATTTTTCTGATCGATCAAACATTGGTTAGATTATTAGCTGTTTTTTCGATAGTAATTTTCCTTAATTCTATTTCTCAGAGTTTGTGGTTTTACGGAGATGCGTTTCAAAAATTCTCTTTTCATGCCGGTCTTTGGGCCATTTCGAATATAATTAAGGTCCCCGTTGTATGGCTCTTTATATCACTGGGAAAAAGTCTGAAGATGGTTACTTATGCTTTGGTTATCTCTGAGTTTATTTCTCTTATTGTTTCTGCCGTATGTATATATATTTTCTTCGGCAGATTTCTGAATAGTTTTTCTATCAAATTCATTTCAAAACTTCTCAAAGAAGTATGGCCCCTGGCGATTATTTTTATATTAAGTGCGCTTTACTTTAGAATAGATTTGATAATGCTGGAAATAATGAAAGGCGATAAAGCAGCCGGTATATATTCAGCAGCATATAAATTAATTGAATTTCTCAGCATTATTCCGGGAACCATTTGTGTGGCCGCACTTCCAGGGCTATCTGCCGAGTATTGCAATAATATCGAGACCTTTAAGTCCAATTCAGTCAGATCGCTTTTATTCTTGGGAATCAGCGGTACTGGAGCCGGATTGTTTTTCTATCTGTTCGCAAAACAGATAATTTTATTATTATATGGTCCATTGTACTTTGAATCAATTATCTGCTTGAGTATTTTATCCGGAGTTATATTATTTATTTTTATAAACGGATACTTTGCCTATATTGCAATAGCTATGAACAATGAGAAGAAGATGGCGCTAATTCTTTTTATATCAACTATTCTTAATGTTTTATTCAACTATTATTTGATACCAAAGTATAGTTATATCGGTGCGTCATTGTCTACTCTATTTTCAGAGATATTGATGTCTCTGTTTTGTGTTTTGATGTTCCGGAAATCAAAATTACTTGGATGGCATTCTATTATTAGATCTTTTGCAAAGTAAAAGACCCTGTATTAACTGTTTATAATTGCATGCTATTTCTCAATGCTTAAACTAAACAAATTAATCGAATCGGGAAAGTTTTATCGGAATGAGCATATTTAACCAGCCGGTGAAGAAGTCCGGTCCAATTGGTGTAGTTATTGTCAATTGGAATTCCTGGGACGTTTTATCTCATTGTCTTGAAATGCTTGAGGGCCAGACATTTCAGGATTTTCAGGTGCTTGTGATTGATAACGGCAGCAGCAAACAAGCTCCAGATGGATTTATTTTGCATTACCCTAATATTAAGTTTGTCTGGAATCAGAGCAATCTCGGTTTTGCAGCTGCTAACAACCAAGCCATGAAATTATTTAATGATTATGAATGGTTGGCATTGTTAAATCCTGACGCTTTCCCGGAACCGGACTGGCTTGAGAATTTAATTAATGCGGCAAAGAGAAATCCGGACTACGTAATGTTTGCGAGCCGGCAGCTTATATATGGCAATCTTAGTCTACTTGACGGTGACGGGGATGTTTACCATGTCAGCGGTCTGGCTTGGCGTAAGAATTATGGCAAGCACAAGGACGAATCGGCACACGAACCGCGAGAAATATTTTCACCATGTGCTGCGGCCGCACTCTATCGAAGAGATATGTTCATGTCAGTCGGCGGCTTTGACGAGGATTTTTTTTGTTATATGGAAGACATTGATTTAGGGTTTCGCCTTCGGTTGATGGGGCATCGCTGTCTCCTTGTTCCAAATGCGGTTGTACATCACATCGGATCGACAATATCGGGCGGACGGCATAGCGATTTCGCTTTGTATCATGGACATCGAAACCTGGTATGGACGTTTATTAAAGATATGCCGGGCATTTTGTTCTTGTTGCTGATGCCGCTGCATCTGTTACTAAATCTGATAAGCATCATATGGTTTACTTTCCAGGGACGGGGTGGAGTAATTTGGAGAGCCAAGCGCGACGCCTTGTCGGGTCTTACAAAAATGTTGCGCAAGCGGCAAAATATTCAAAAGACCCGAGTTGTTTCAATCTTTGAAATTTTGCGACACATGGATAAACGTTTAATCACAACAGAATTTGTAAGAAAGGAAGTTTTAATGCCACCATCTAAATAATCATCGTCGATTTTATTATACACATCCTTATGCAAGATTTATATAAAAATTGAGGGTCGGTTTATTTTTATTATTATCAACTTCCTACTAATTGATTAAAATTGAGCGTTCTTCAAACGTTTCAATATGAAAAGTAAACAAGCGCCATTTTATGAGTATTAGAATTGAAAAAGTTAATGAAAAGCAATTTCCTGAAAATTGTACAAAGAGCTCGTTTAGTGTTCTCATCACGGGAGCAGATGGTTTCATAGGAAAGGCGCTTTGTGCTGAAATGGTTTCAATGGGTTGGAAAGTCCGAGCTTCCGTCCGTTCATTAAATAAAATTAAGAGCATCTCCAAAGAAATTGAAATTATAGAAACAGGATCAATAGGTCCTGACACAGACTGGTCTCATGCTTTCGATAATGTCGTATCGATAGTTCATCTTGCCGGGCTGGTTCATGTCATGGAAGATTCCTCATCCTATTCTCTTTCAAAATATCGTATTGTAAATACTGCCGGAACCGAAAAACTTGCGCGCTCAGCGGCTTCTTCGGGTGTCCGGCGTTTTGTTTTTATGAGCACCGTTAAAGTAAACGGAGAAGGCAGGGAAGCCCCTTATACCGAAGATGATATTTCTGCTCCAGCTGATTCGTACAGCATCAGCAAGTGGGAGGCTGAATATAAAATAAAAGAAATAGCCCGCGAAACCGGAATGGAAACGGTGATAATAAGAGCTCCCATGATTTATGGACCTGAAGTAAAAGCTAATTTTTTAAAACTATTAAAAACCATTGACAGGGGCGTTCCAATGCCTCTTGTTGGGATAAAGAACAGACGAAGTATGATATATATTGGTAATCTTGTTAATTTGATTATTGCCTGCATGAACCACCCAAAAGCGGCTGGACAGACATATTTGGTCAGTGACGGTGAAGATGTGTCTACACCTGAACTTGTCAGGCAAATAGCGAAAGCGCTGGGAAAGTCCCCAAAGTTATTTTATTTGCCTATTTTCATGCTACGCCTTGCGGGTATAATAACCGGAAAATCACAGCAAATAGAGAGGTTGACTGGCTCTCTTACAATTGATTCCTCAAAGATCAGAAAAGAACTGAATTGGAGCCCTCCTTTCACAATGATCCATGGATTAAAACAAACAGCGGAATGGTTTAAGAAAACAGGGCAAAATAACTATACTATTGAGTAAAAGGGTGTTATACAAAAATCTCAGATCCTTATAGAAAATATGAAAAGATTGTTCGATGTGATAATCGCGATATTTCTGCTGATCCTATTATTGATTCCTATGATAGTTGTTTCAATTCTGATAAAATTGACTTCAAGGGGTCCTGTTCTTTATTGGTCGGAAAGGGTGGGAAGGAATAATGCCAATTTCAGGATGCCCAAATTCAGGTCAATGAGAATTGATACACCCCCTGTAGCAACCCATCTGCTGGATGAGCCTGATAAATATATAACAACTGTTGGCAGATTTATACGAAAAACGAGCCTCGATGAGCTGCCACAGATATTGAGTGTGCTGAAAGGGGATATGAGTTTTGTAGGACCGAGACCAGCCCTGTTCAACCAGGATGACCTTGTCACACTGCGGACGTCAAAGGGTATCCATGCTCTTATTCCGGGAATAACTGGATGGGCGCAGATAAACGGGAGAGATGAACTGCCGATTCCGATCAAAGTCGATTATGATTTGTATTATTTGCAGCACCAGTCTTTCATGTTTGACCTTAAAATACTTGTTATGACGTTATCAAATGTTATTATCGGGAAAGGGGTTACTCACTGAATGAGGATTCAATGGTTCAGGTGATGTGAAGCATCATCTTTCAAAGCGGAAAGAATATATGACAACGGTTAAAAAAAAGCTTATACTAAAGAAAATTACAGAACTGTTTTTGTCACCTCTGACTGTTTGCATTGCGTTCAGTTTGCTCAGAGACAAAACAATAGGACAGATATAGTGAGAATCAGAGCTTTTTATATCAACTTCTTTATTGTTCTTGGAATTGATATTGCCCTGATACTTGCTTCAATATACGGGGCGTATCTTCTTCGCTTTGAATTCTCAATTCCTTCCCAAAATCTTATTTTGCTGTATAAAGCGCTTCCCGTAATAATACTAGTCAAAATAACATCCTTCTATTTTTTCGACCTCTACCGGGGTGTGTGGAGATACACAAGCATTGGAGATGTTTTTAACATCATCAAAGCCACCACCATAAGCAGCTTCCTGATCATATCCTTTATACTTTTCATGACAAGATTTGAAGGCTTTTCACGTTCCACCTTCGTAATCGACTGGTGTTTCACTATTTTACTGATTACAGGGTATCGTGTGGCTGTACGCCTGTATTACGAACAGTTAAGTGGTGAAGGTTCCTGGTCGGTTGCCATTCGCAATTTAATCGGTTTCCTGACCAGTAAACAATCTGAAGGGAAAAGAATACTTATTGTCGGAGCAGGAGATTGCGGGGAAAAAATCTGCAGAGAGATTATTAATAATTACAAATTGCAGCACAACATAGTTGGATTCATAGATGATGATCCTGAAAAGCTCGGGAAAAAAATCCATGGTGTTCCTGTTCTCGGTTTTACCGGGGAGATAAAAAAAGTTTCACAGAAAACAAGGGCAGATGAAGTCCTTATTGCCGTTCCTTCAGCGACCTCTAAGGAGATACGTAAAATCATCGATACATGTAAAGAAGGCGGCATTAAATTCAAAATTATTCCTGGTTACAGCGAACTTATCGACGGGAGAGTGACTGTCAATTCTATTCGAGAGGTTGCTTACCGTGATTTGCTGGGTCGTGAAGTGATTAAGCTTGATGCAGCAAGCATCGGAGGATATTTAAAAGGAAAAAGAATTCTGATAACAGGGGCAGGGGGGTCAATTGGTTCTGAACTTTGCCGGCAGATATGCAGATTTAAACCTGAGAGTATCATTTTATACGAGATAGCCGAAAGCCCTTTATATGAAATTGAACTGGATATCCGGCGTAGTTTTCCCGGCATAAGATGCACAGCTGTTCTTGCGGATGTGAGAGATAGGGCAGAGCTGAATAAAACCTTTACTGCGAATAATCCTCATGTTGTTTTTCATGCCGCAGCATATAAGCATGTTCCAATGCTGGAACTGCAACCCTGGAAAGCGATAGAAAATAATATACTGGGGACATTCAATCTTGTTGAAGTTTCAAAAAAGCATGAGGTTGAACGTTTTGTTTTTGTTTCAACCGACAAGGCCGTCCGACCGGCGAATGTCATGGGAGTTTCAAAACGCGTTGCTGAAATGCTCGTACAGAGCCAGAATGGATGCGGCTTATCGAATACCCGGTTCATGATAGTGCGGTTCGGCAATGTAATAGGAAGTGTAGGCAGCGTGGTCCCCCTGTTTAAAAAGCAAATTGAAAAGGGAGGGCCGGTTACAGTTACGCATCCTGATGTAACAAGATATTTCATGACTATTCCTGAAGCATGTCAGCTCATTCTCCAGACAGGCGCAATGGGAAACGGCGGTGAAATATTTCTTCTTGACATGGGAACTCCTATTAAAATTGTTGATATGGCAAGAGACCTTATCAGATTATCCGGGTTCGTACCCGATGAAGATATTAAAATTGAATATATCGGATTGAGGCCGGGTGAAAAACTTTATGAAGAACTTATAACAAAAGGCGAGGGAATAGTTCCGACGAACCATGAAAAAATATTGACATTAAAGGGGCTGGACTGCAGTTTGGATATTTTAAATGGCAATATAGAAGAATTAGTCAAACTATCTGAAGATCAGGATCATAATAAAATTAAAAAGATGCTGAAAAAAATAGTCCCGGAATATATGCCTTAAGATTAGGGTTCAAGGGGTCAAGGATTCGAGTGAAAGAAAGACTAAAGAAATGATAAGATGTCGAATATAATAAATAAAATTGAGCAGCTTCAAAATAAGGGCGTCGTCATTCCCGATCCCCATAATATTTATATAGGTGATGAGGTCGACACAAGTAGAATTTCGGGAAACGGAGTAATAATATATCCGGGCTGCAAAATATATGGAAACTCTGTTCTTATTCTTGATAGGGTTAAAATTGGATATGAAGGCCCTGTAACACTCGAAAATTGCCAGGTCGGGCCCGAAGTGAATTTGAAGGGAGGATTTTTCAGTGAAGCCGTTTTTCTCAAAGGCGCTATCCTGGGTTATGGTTCACATGTGAGAGAAGGAACAATTCTTGAAGAAGAGACAGGCGTTGCTCATACAGTCGGATTGAAACAGACAATACTGTTTCCTTACGTTACGCTGGGGAGCCTTATTAATTTTTGCGATTGCTTCATGTCGGGCGGAACGAGTCGTAAAAACCACAGTGAAGTCGGGAGCTCTTATATCCATTTTAATTATACTCCAGCTCAGGATAAGGCTACGCCCTCTCTTATAGGAGATGTTCCGAACGGAGTTATGCTGAAACAGAAGCCGATATTTCTGGGAGGTCAGGGGGGACTTGTAGGACCATGCAGGCTTGCTTTCGGAACAACTGTTGCAGCAGGCACTATCTGCAGGAAAGACGAACCCCGCCCCGGACGTTTAATCTTTGGGGGTCCGTCTAAGAGCGGCAACATGCCTTTTACACCTGGCGATAACAGAAATATCAAAAGGATTATGACCAATAACATCATTTATCTTTCAAATCTCAAGGCGCTGATGCACTGGTATTTTTATGTCAGGTCACAGTTCTTATCATCATATTTCCCGGAAGCTCTTTTGGAAGGTTTGAAAGAAAAGCTTGATTCGGCTATTGATGAACGGATAAAAAGATTAAAGGAGTTTTGTGAAATAAATGAAGAAACCATTACCGCAATTAACAAATGGCCTGAGTTTGAAAACTGTTTTAAATCAGATGACAGCGCTGAAAATAGTTTGCCCTTACGGGATTCCTTTCTTAAAATAATCAAATCAGGCATCGAAATATACGGGAAAGATTATTTGACTGTTATAAAAAATCTTAAAGACGAAGAGAGTGATATTGGAATAGAGTGGCTTCAGAAGATTGTCGATGCCAAAACATCCGAAGCGACTAAAATAATGGTTTCTGGTTCATAGTTGCTGGTTTTATTAATCATAGCCTTACTTGTTTTGTTAAAAACTTTTTTTTCTTCGATGTACGATGTGCAATCTTCGATGTACGGATTTTAAATTTTGTTTATAATCGAAGCCATATACCCCGCCCCAAACCCGTTATCAATATTCACGACAGCGACATTTGAACTGCAACTGTTAAGCATTGCAAAAAGCGCTGTCAGCCCGCC
>JAWOHP010000040.1:0-14477 GCA_046485065.1 Desulfobacterales bacterium
TGGATGCGGATATGCCGCCGTTGACGAAGGGTATGGTCTGATTTATGCGGATTGCATGCGCACCCATATCCGACATGACAGCAGGTCAGCATTTTATGCTAAATATTTATAAAGGCGCGTAGCTCAGGGGGAGAGCGCTACCCTGACACGGTAGAAGTCGTTGGTTCAAATCCAATCGCGCCTACCAGAAATATCAAGGGGTTAGCCGTTTATGGTTAATCCCTTTTTTGCGGTAGATAAAAACCCCAAATCGGATTGCTCAACCGGAAGTTTTTCACCTGATATAGCAACCAAGTTTTACGGCCAGAATCTTCTTGACTCATAAAATTCTACTTCATATATTCCCGCCGTGAAAAAGAAACGCCTAATCAATCCAATGTTAGGGGTTATACTTCCGGTATTTCTCACTCTGATGGTTCAGGCACTGGTTTCAATGAGCACAGTAGCGATTCCGGTATTTATGCCAGTGGCGGCCGGCGAATTAAATATTCCCCCCAGTTATGTCGGCATCTTCATGTCTCTGATTTATCTGGGTGCGACATCTGTCGCACCTGTCAGTGGATATTTTATTAACCGGTTCGGGGCAATTGGAGTAAGCCAGATTTGCCTTGTCCTGTGTGCTCTCGGATTGGGGGCATTCTCAATTCCGGTTGTTCCAATAATGATCATCGGGGCACTGGTCATGGGACTCGGCTACGGACCTGTGACACCTGCCAGTTCCCATTTGCTGGTCCGAACCACTCCTGTTTCAATGATGTCCGTCGTCTTTTCTATTAAGCAGACCGGTGTTCCGATCGGCGGAGCTATGGCAGGTGCGATTGTCCCACATCTGGTTATTTTCTGGGGTTGGAAAATGTCAGCCATTTTGGTGGGGGTATTGTGTTTAATTTCCGGCATTTTCCTTCATCCTTATCGAAAAAAGTTCGACACAGAGCGTTCCAATCTATCCCGGCTTTCCTGGAAAAATGTAATTGAATCGTTAAAGATGGCAGTTTCCCACAAAGAATTGCGATATATTGTCATTGCTTCATTTTTCTTTTCCACTATGCAATTGTGTCTGGTATCGTTTATCGTTATTTATTTGATCGAAGATGTAAAGATGAGGCTGGTTCAAGCCGGAATTATCCTGGCAACTGCCCAGACAGGTGGAATTATCGGGAGAATAGTATGGGGTGCGCTGGTCGATCGGGGTGTAAACCCCCGTCTTGTGCTTGGCCTTTTAGGTATTGCCATGGCTGCCGGGGCACTTTCATCGGCAACTTTCTCACCGGAATGGCCTTTTTTTGCAGTGTTGACCGTCTGTGCGCTTTACGGAGCAGCTGCTATCGGTTGGAATGGTGTATATCTCGCCGAGGTCGCACGTGTTGCAAAGCCGGAATTTGCGGGGATGGCGACCGGCGGGTCACTTTTTTTTACATTTGCCGGTATCCTGATCGGGCTTCCCGTTTTTTCTTTGATTGTTGAAAAAAGCGGCAGTTATCCGTTCGGGTTCGGTATTATTGCATTTGCGACATTTATCTGCGGTATAGTTTTGTTGCTTTCTCATAATTCGCGGTGAAGATCATTAGATACTATATCAGTTTTCAAAATATTGTTCTGATTGGAGCGATTCATCAGAATATCGATCGTCGCATTTATAATTGCTATGTTCGAAGTGCGAACGTCGGTATATTGAGCTGCATGGTCTCCATGGAAGTTCCCCAAAGACCTGTGGCGGATTAAAGAAGAGTTTGGCATAAGATGAATATAATGGTCGACATTATTAACAAAGGCTTCATCATCCCAGTTTTTTCCTGAACCGCATCACGGCTGCAAAAAACAGGCAAAGTCCAAATATCATCATTGCCAGAGTTTCGGGCATAAGATCCTTAAAGGATGTTCCTTTCAGATAAATCTCACGAAGTATCACTATATAGTATCTCAACGGATTCAGACGTGTAATCTGCTGAATTACAGGCGGCATGTTGGCGATGGGTATAAAAAAACCAGACAGAAGTATTGCAAATATCATGAAAAACCAGGCGACAAAAAGAGCCTGCTGCTGGGTATCCGATATTGTTGAAATGAAGATACCGAGACCGAGTGTTGAAATGATAAAAAGTGAAGACTCAAAAAGCAGCAACAACAGGCTCCCTTTTACTCCTATCCCGAAAATAAGATAGACGAATCCCATCGAAATCATTATTTCCAGAATGCCGAGAATGCTGAAAGGTATAATCTTTCCTATGACAAGCTGATATGACCTTATCGGAGTTACCATGAGCTGTTCAAGCGTTCCGATCTCCTTTTCACGCACGATGCCCATGCTTGTGAGAAAGAGGGTTATTATGAGAAGAATAAGAGCAATTATTCCGGGCACTATATAGAGCTTGCTTTCAAGATTCGGGTTGAACCAGAACCTCGGCTCCATTTCAACCCTGCGTACATTTTTAACCTGAATGCTTAAATCAGGCGAATGCTCAATAAGCCTTTCCTGGTATTGCTGTACTATATCCGTAATATATCCGAGCGATACTCCGGCGGAATTTCCGTCCACACCGTCAACTAAAAGCTGTAAGTCCGGTTTTTTTTGAAGAACGATGTCCCGATGGAAATACTTTGGGATCACTATAGCAAGGCTTGCC
This sequence comes from Desulfobacterales bacterium, assembly GCA_046485065.1. Classification (GTDB taxonomy): domain Bacteria; phylum Desulfobacterota; class Desulfobacteria; order Desulfobacterales; family RPRI01; genus RPRI01. Next base: position 2,625 of record JAWOHP010000040.1, read on the forward strand.
TTTCCTGAATCGAGGTAGGATGAAAGCCTGGTATAATCTTCTTCAAAGCCTTTAATTATGAAATATCTCGAATGAACAAACTTGCTGATAAACTCTCTGCTGTACGGAGATTTATCCTGATCCTGGAATACGACTTTTATGTTTTTTACATCGGTCGTTATGGCATTGCCTAAAATGAATATTTGAATGAGTGGAACTACAAACAGAATTCTGACCATAGAGAAATCCCGGAAGATCTGCCGGAACTCTTTCTGCACAAGATAAAATATCTGACGCATCCTTGTTACTCCAGGGTCATTTTAAAACGTATAATTGCCATTGAGAGCATGAATAGCCCTATACCTGATAATGCCGCCGCATGCTGCCATAGCTCCGCAAGTCCGATTCCTTTGAGCATAATTCCGCGTATGATTATAAGAAAATAGGTAGCAGGCACCACTTTTGATATGTATTGAAGCGGCAGCGGCATGCTTGCTATCGGAAAAATAAAGCCGCTCAGCATTATGGTGGGAAGAACAGTTGCCATGAGAGTCGCAAGCATCGCTATCTGCTGTGTTTTTGCGACCGCCGAGATCATCAGTCCGAAACTCAAGGCGACAAATATGTAGATAAGCGAAAGGATGGCGATCAGGGTCAGGCTACCGTTGATGGGCACTTTAAACAGGAGGTGCGCAAAAAGAATGATTATTATTCCATTGAAAAAACCGAGAGTGATGTACGGAACTACTTTCCCCACGACTATTTCTATCGGATGAACCGGAGATACGAGTACCTGTTCGAGAGTTCCTGTTTCCTTTTCCCGGGTTATGGTAATGGATGTCAGAAGAGAGCATATAAGAAGAAGTATGAGGGCGACAAGGCCGGGGACAAAAAAATTCGCGCTCTTCATATCCGGATTGAAAAGAATCCTGGGTTCAAGGCCGAGTATTCCCGGAGACCCGCGGTTAAGTTTTTCGTTAAACAACTGAGCGACCCGGTTGCTGTAATTGTTTATAAATGTCCCGACGTTCGAATCGGCAGCATCAACAATAAGCTGAACTTTTGTAATTCGTTTTGAAACAAGGCTTTCTGAAAAATCTCCGGGTATAACGAGAGCCATCTGAATATCTCGTTTTTTGAATAATGATTCTATCTCACTGCGCTTTATATCCGCATATTTTTGAATAAAGAAGCGGTTTTCGGTAAAACCCCTAATGAGTTCCCTGCTTTCCGGAGTTTTTGCGTCATCAATTACGGCAAAGGTAAGGTTTTTCATGTCGAGCGTTATGGCATAACCGTAAAGAATTATCATGAGAACAGGCATAAGGATAATTATAAGAAGAGAGCGCCAGTCCCTGAAAATGTGCGTATATTCCTTAATGATTATGCTAACTATTCTTCTAAACTTCATCTTGATTCCGACGGCTTCGTAAAAAGCAATTTTTCACACGAAGGCATAAAGGCACAAAGAAATGTCTATTGAAAATGCTGAAGTTTTTCTTTGCGTTCCCCGTGATCTTTGTGTGGTAATTATGTTATGTAAATTTATCAATTCTGACCAACAATATGTATAAAAATATCCTGCATGGTTGTTTTGTCGTATTTCTGCTTAAGACCTGTTGGAGTTCCGAGCTCGATTATTTTCCCTTTGTGCATGATCGATACCCTGTTGCAGTATTCGGCTTCATCCATGTAATGTGTAGTTACAAATACTGTTTTCCCGCTGCCTGCTATTTCATATATTATTCGCCAGAAATTGCGCCTTGATATCGGGTCAACACCTCCGGTCGGCTCGTCCAGGAAAATTATTGACGGGTCATGAAGCAATGAAGTGCTTAAAGCCAGTCTCTGTTTCCATCCAAGAGGCAATGATCTTGTTAAGGTGTTTTTCATTTCATCAAGGTTCAGTTCAGATAGGAGTTGATCTATTTTACCGGAAATCTTTTCCCGGGAGAGTCCGTATATGCCGCCATAGAATTCTATATTCTCTTTAACGGTCAGATCGTCATAAAGGGAAAATTTCTGACTCATGTAGCCGATATTTTTTTTTATTTTTGCGGTTTCTGAATTGATACTGAAACCGGCGACTGTTGCTTCTCCTGAAGTTGGTTTCAAAAGACCGCAAAGCATTTTTATCGCGGTTGTCTTACCTGCTCCGTTTGCGCCAAGGAATCCGAATATTTCTCCCTTCTCAACTTCAAAAGAAATTTCATCCACTGCGATAAATTTTCCGAAGTGGCGGCTAAGTTTTGATACTCTTACCGCTTTATCAGTTTCCATGCCCGATTTTCCCTTCAATAAGGCCAATGAAGACATCTTCAAGGGATGGATCAATACGTTCAATATTAAATTGCTTCCCGAGAAGATCATAAAGTTTTGAGCGGATATCTTCGAGTGAAAATCCAGGCGGAAAAGTAAGGTGCAGGCTGTCTCCGAAAGATTGAACTGAAATTATCTCCGGAATCCGTGCAATAAGATTTGACTTGAGGACCAGGTTGCGTCCGGTAATTTTATAGATATGATTATGCATTAGACCGGTAATTTTTTCGGGCCTGCCGATAGCGAGGAGAGAGCCTTCATGCATGATTGCTATGCGGTCACATAAAAGAGCTTCATCCATGTATGGTGTTGAAACAAGAATTGTAACACCCTCTTTTTTTAATTCCTGTAAAATTTCCCAGAATTCATTTCTTGAAACAGGATCAACACCGGTTGTCGGTTCATCAAGAATAAGCACGACAGGGTTATGGATAAGAGTGCAGGAAAGGGCCAGTTTCTGCTTCATTCCTCCTGAAAGCTGACCCGCGAGTCTTTCTGAAAAAGGCTCAAGGTTGCTGAACTTGAAAAGCCGTTTTCTCCGCCCGGCTATTTCCTTTTTCGGAACTTCAAACAGGTTCGCGAAGAAATTCAAATTCTGGCTGACCGAAAGGTCGGGGTACAGAGAAAATCTCTGGGGCATATAACCTGTTATGCTCCTTATTTCTCTTATGTTTTTTGACACGTTCAGGCCGGTTACTGAAAGTTCCCCGGAGTCGGGTGAAATGAGCGTGACAAGAGTCCTTATTGTCGTTGTTTTCCCGGCTCCGTCAGGACCTATTAAACCGAAGAGTTCGCCTTTTTCGACATCAAGGCTCAGATTTTTTACCGCTATGTTTTTACCAAATGATTTTGAGAAGTTTGTAATGCTTATTACAGGCTGCATCATGTTTCCCGCTGTACGATGACAGATACAGGCATACCGATTTTTAATATTCCTTCCATATTATGAACTGATACTTTTGCTGAAAATACCAGGGAGGCCTTTGTTTCTTCGGTCATTATTGTTTTGGGAGTAAATTCTGATTTGTCGGAAATCCAGGTTACCTGCCCTTCGAGTGTTTTATCATCAATCCCGTCTATCTTTATCTGAACCTTCTGGCCAAGTTTTATAAAGGGGAGATTTTTTTCATCTATGTATATTTTTGTCCAGAGAGAAGTTAAATCGGCAATATCGCAAACTGGGCTTCCGGGAGAAAGGAGTTCACCGTTTTCAACATAACGGACAAGGACTGTTCCTGAAACAGGAGCCGTTATTGTTGATTCTTTAAGCTGCTTTTTTATGATCCTGGCGCCTGATTCAAACTGATTTTTTCTGCTTGTGACCGCATCCAGAGAAGATTTAATGTACCTGATGCGCTCGTCCGCCGCATCAAGCTGTGTTTTCAGATCATCCACACTTTGCTGTGATGTGGCCTTTGACTTAAGGAGAGCAAGGAACCGGTTATATTTTATACTTATGTTATCCCTTTCAATTTTTGCGCTTTCAAGCTGCGAAAGAGAGGCGCTGTATTGGTTGTTGATCTCTTCAATCGCGGACCGGTTCTGATCGAGCTGATATCCGAGTTTTTCAGTTTCTATGGTTGCAAGCACCTGCCCTTCTTTAACTCCCATTCCCTCATCAAAATTGAGCTTTGTTATTATGCCGCCTGCCTGAGAACTTACCCGTGTCGTATTGGTATCCATTATCCCTGAAAAGTTCATTTGAGTTTCCGGCTTTTTGGAACATGAGAATATGGCAAGGATAAGGAAAATAAAGACTATATTTTGGAACCGGACAAGAGGTGCGGGAAATCTTTTCTGGCTTTTCATATATTTTATTCCAGATTCAGTTTATATTTTTGTATAGTATTACAAAAGGGCAGATTCTGATTAATTTGCCAATAAGATACTATATAATCAACTTTTTAGTGTCAAGGAGGATGTATATAAAGTTATTTTATATTGACATTTTGGCTTCTTCCTGCAAAAAAGCACTGGATATTAACCATGCTCTTTTTGCTGTCATCCTGCAAAGAGGGCGAAGTTGCATATAGAGAGAGCTTTGCATAACATATTATTAAAAGATCTGTCAGGGTAATGGGTTTTGGCATATCGCAAGAAATTCAAAGCTCTCATAGAATCTAAAGAAAGTTGTTTTGCGGGGAGCGTACCATGGACATGAAGCGGGACTATTACGAGGATGTTAAATTATTTACTTCGGGCGTGGTTGTCTTCTGGCTTTCCGCTCTGGTCATCTTTCTTGCCGTGTTTCCGTTCATCACAAAAAACTACTACGTTTATGTGGCCAATTATATGGCCATTAGCGTCATTGTCGTGGTGGGCCTCAATCTGCTGGTGGGTTATACCGGCCAGATTTCTTTAGGACATGCGGGATTTTTTGCAATCGGCGCATACGGCACCATTGTTCTTATGACAAAGGCCCATTTTCCGTTTCTGCTGGCCCTCCCGGCCGCCGGTCTAATTGCCGCTTTTTTCGGTTTCCTGTTAGGTCTTCCTGCCCTTCGCCTGGAGGGTCCCTATCTCGCAATCGCCACGCTGGGATTCGGTGTCACAGCCACCCAGATTATAGGAAAGATTAAAATACTGGGTGAACGCCAGGGATTGCATGCGCCTGATTTGACCATCGGTCCCTGGCTCATCAACACAGACAGAGCGTTTTATTTTGTTCTGATACCCCTGACAGTTTTGCTGGTGGTATTTGCAAGAAATATTGTCAGAACAAAGGTGGGAAGGGCTTTTATCGCCATTCGGGATGCAGATATTGCCGCGGAAACCATGGGGGTCAACCTGACGCTCTATAAGACACTGGCTTTTGCCATCAGCGCCTTTTATGCGGGGGTAGGGGGAGGGCTATACGCCTTTGTGCTTCGTTTCATCGAGCCCGAGCTTTTCAGTCTGTTTATGTCCGTCATGTTTCTCACCATGACGGTGGTGGGCGGCCTTGGTTCCATGTTCGGTCCTATCGCAGGTGCCTGCCTGCTTGCATGGCTCGATTTGCAGCTTCGTAACATTTTAAGCATACCATATGTCGGAGAATGGCTGAAATCCTTGTCACAAAGTTATTTTTCAGTCACAGGCGTATCGAACATTCAGTTTATCGTTTTCGGATTAATCCTTATCATGATCATGCTGTTTGAACCGCTTGGGATATACGGCATATGGATCAGGACCAAGAAATATTGGAAAACATGGCCATTTTAAGATACTATATCAAAATATGAAATTAGATACGCGCTGTATTAGACAAAAGGAGATTTTTATTGTTTTCTTCCATTTATGTTTAAGTGATTCAATTACGGTGAACGGATGATAAACTTTCTACAGATGGTGCTAAGCGGTATTGCAGTGGGCAGCTCTTACGCCCTTATGGGGCTCGGGATGGTGTTGATATACAAGGCATCAGAGGTTCCCAATTTCGCCCAGGGAGAAATGGCGCTCCTGCCCGTCTTCGTGGCATATATGATGTTGTCATCCTATGGTCTCCCCTTTTATATCGTGTTCCCTGTCACTCTTTTATTTGCCCTTCTGCTGGGCTGTTTCCTGGAGTTTGCCTTTCTGCGGCGCGCCAAAGAACCGAATGTTTTGGGGCTTATTATAATCACCATCGGCCTGGAGATGCTGCTTTTGGGATTTGTCTCCTGGAAGTTCGGCGCGGAACAGAGAACCATGCCGTTCCCAATATCTTCTTACGACAGTATTGTCATCGGAGATATTTTTATCAGTACGCTGGATATGCTGACCCTGGTCGTGGCGCTGATCATCATGCTGATTCTGTTTCTATTTTTTCGATATTCAAAAATAGGCGTTGCCATAAAGGCAACACAGCAGAATGAAAACGCAGCCGCATTGATGGGGATCAAAACTCACCGGGTGCGAATGATCACCTGGGGAATTTCATCCGTTGTAGGTTGCGTATCCGGCCTCCTCATTGCGCCGATAATTGTAGAGCCTTACATGATGTGGGACCCCATGCTCAAAGGATTTGCCGGAGCCGTGGTGGGCGGAATGACCTCTTTGCCTGGCGCTGTGTTCGGCGCCTACATTCTGGGTATTGTCGAGCATCTTTTCGGCGGGTATGTCTCCATAGAGTTTAAGTCTGTCGTTGCTTTTGCGGTCATTGTTCTGGTGCTCTGCATCAAGCCAAGCGGGCTGTTTGCAAAACATTATGTCAAAAAGGTGTAACAACAAACAAAATACTAACCAAAAAGGAGGAAAAGCATGAAAAAGCATCTTTTGTGTGTTTTGGCTGTTATAACGATCATGGTATTCGGTTTTGCCTTCAGTGCGGCAGCAGAAGAAGGTATCACAGACACCGAGATCCATGTCGGCCAATGGGGCCCCCAGACCGGCCCTGCCGCTGCATGGGGTGCAGTTGCAAGGGGAACCGATGCCTACTTTAAAATGATCAATGCAGAAGGCGGAATTCACGGCAGGAAACTCATCCTGCATTATTTTGACGATGCTTACAACCCGGCAAAGACAATGGCCGGAGTCAAGCAACTTCAGGAGGAAACCGGCATATTTGCATGGGTATCGGGTGTAGGCACCGCCTGCGGACTGGCCGTCAAAGATTATCTCATGGAAAAGAAAATACCGTGGATCGGTCCTGCAGCAGGATCCCGCCACTGGATCGAACCGCCGAATAAATATCTCTTCAATACGTATCCCCTTTACTTAGGTGACGCCCAGCTGCTGTCCAGTTATGCCGTAAATACACTGGGTTTTAAAAAAATAGCCATTGCCTATATGAATGACGACTACGGCAAGCAGGGGTTGGAAGGCGCACAGTATGAGCTTGCCAAATCAGGCGTTAAACTGGCGGCGGAGATTCCGGTCAATCTGGCCGACACAGACATGAAGCCGCATATTATGGAAATGCGCAAGGCAGAAGCCGAAGCTGTATTGTTGTTTGTCACTCCCGGACATTTAGCGCGTATAATCGGCACCGGCAAGGCCATGCAATTTGAGCCCCAATGGATGACTACAACCACCTGCGCCGACTTCCCACTCATGATGGCAATTACCAAGGGCGCCTTTGCCGGAACCATTGCGGCAGGATTCGGCATGCTGCACCCCAAACAGGTGGGAATAGGCAATGTGGAAGACGCCAACAACCCCTCAGACAAGCTCATGCAGAAGTATAAAAGCGACGCTTTCGGAAAATTCGCCGCCAAGGAGGAAAGATGGGGCCTTACATTTGCGGCTGGCATATCATTTATCGAACCTTTTGTGGAAGCGGTAAAGCGTTGTGGCAGGGATCTTACGCGCGAAAAACTTGTGTACGAGCTGGAAAGAATCCAAAATTTCCAAGGCATCATGGGTCGCGTCAGCTACAAACCCTTTGACCCCAAAGATCCGCTGTGCCGCATAGGACAGCAGGAAATCTTTTTGTACAAATGTGAACCGGACGGCAAAGGAAAAATATTAACCGACTGGGTACAAACAAAGTATATACCGATGAACAAGTAACATACAATTTGATTTTATGTAATATCATCATGGAGGTTGGAGGGCCAACGCTTCTCCAACCTCCGTTAACTAAAAAAGAACGATATCATACATCGTGTTTTTTAAACGTGCAGCGCCGATTCATGAAAATCGCTGCTTAACGGAAAAGATCAGTTCATGGCATTTTTTGAAGTTAAAAATATTTCAATTAAATTCGGTGGATTAAAAGCGCTGAATGATATTTCCTTTGCAGTGAATCAAGGGGAGATTTATGCCATTATCGGACCTAACGGCGCCGGAAAAACGACCCTTTTTAACTGCATCAACGGAATTTATCATCCAGATGCGGGGGAAATTCTATTCAAAGATAAAAACCTTTGCGGTAAAAAACCGGACAAGATCGCCAAAATGGGTATCGCCCGAACATTTCAGAATATCGAACTCTTCAACAACATGAACACCATGGAAAACATAATGCTGGGGCGGCATATCTACATGAAAACCGGCCTTTTCCGGGGGGCATTTTTATGGGGAAAGCAATCTTTTGCCGGAAGAGAAGAGATCTCCCACAGAAAAAAAGTCGAAGAGATCATCGATTTTCTGGATCTGCAATCCGCTCGGAATAAATTTGTCGGCGGACTGCCATATGGCACGCAAAAGCAGATTGAACTGGCCAGAGCGCTGGCGCTGGAACCTCAACTTCTGCTGCTGGATGAGCCATGTGCCGGCATGAACTCGGAAGAGAAGCAAGACATGATCTTCTGGGTCAAGGATATCCAGGATGAACTGGGAATCACTATTTTGCTGATAGAACACGACATGAACATGGTCATGGATATTTCCGATCGCATATTGGTTCTCAACTTCGGCAGCCCCATTACCGAGGGAACGCCCGAAGAGGTTCAAAAACATCCTGAAGTACTGAAAGCTTATCTGGGAGAAGACGACGGTGAGTGCGCTGCTTGAAATAAAAAATATTGAAACTTATTATGACCTGATTTACGCAATACGGGGGGCTTCTCTCACGGTTGAAGAAGGCAGCATCACCGCCATTTTAGGCAATAACGGCGCCGGAAAATCGACCATCCTGAAAACTGTCATGGGGCTCATAGAAGATCAGCCGGACAAGGGCACAATCGAATTCATGGGCAAACGTATCGACGGCATGGATACGGATAAAATTGTTCGCATGGGTATTACCCTGGTACCGGAAGGCAGGGAGGTATTTGAAGAGCTCAGCATCAGGGAAAATCTTCTCATGGGCGCATACACCCGGAAAGACAAAAAGGGAATCGATGCGGATCTTGACAGGGTTTTCCACTATTTCCCGATTCTGAAGGAACGTGTTAATCAATGGGCCGGAACGCTTTCCGGCGGAGAACAACAGATGCTTGCCATCGGCCGGGCGCTCATGAGCCGTCCCAAGCTCCTGTTTCTGGATGAGCCTTCTTTGGGACTTTCTCCGATTCTGGTCAAGGAAATATTCGAAATCATCAAAACCATCCATGCTGAAGGAGTCACGATTCTGCTGGTGGAGCAGAACGCCCGAATGGCGCTGGCTGTATCCGACACCGGTCTTATTCTTGAGAATGGGCGGTTTGTCATGAAAGGGAAGGCCTGCGATTTGATGGAAGACAAGGACGTCAAAGAGTTCTATATGGGAGTCAAATCGGAAGCATCGGCAAAAGGATATCAGCGGTGGAAACGAAAGAAAGCCTGGCGATAAAATAGCTTCACTGTTTTATCTGTTAGATATTTTAAGGGAAACATGAATTAATGGCAGAAGAACTGAATCAAACGGTACCGGGCGCATTTCTGGCAGCCGTAGGTAAATGGGGCGACCGGGTGGCCATGAGAAAAAAGGAATACGGCCTCTGGCATGACATTACCTGGAAAGATTATTACGAAAACGTCAAAAAGATTGCATGCGCGCTGATATCTTTGGGCCTTCAAAAGGGTGACTGTGCCGCCATTATAGGGGAAAACTGCCCGGAATGGGTCTATGCCGATCTGGGCATCCAATGCTGCGGGGCCGCAACAGTCGGTGTCTATGCAACCAACGCCTGGCAGCAGGTGGAATATGTTGTGAACAACTCGGAATCCAAATTCTTTTTTGTGGAAAATGAAGAGCAGCTCGACAAATGGCTCCACTTCAGAGACAATGCGCCTAACCTGAAAAAGGTGATTGTGTGGGATACGGAAGGGTTACGAGAGTTCAAAGACCCCATGGTTATGACCTTCCAGGATCTTCTGACATTTGGGGAAAAAGCTTCCAGGGAAAATCCCGGGTTGCTTGAAAACAGCATCAAAGAAATCAGCCCTGAAGATATGTCGGTTCTGATCTATACCTCGGGAACTACCGGTCCGCCCAAAGGCGCCATGCTAAGCCACAGTAACTGTGTCTGGATGGGATCGGCCATAGTTTCCAACAATCCCATGTACGATGGCGATGAGATCATGTCCTTTTTACCCCTGTGCCATATCTTTGAGCAGCTATTCACGGTACTGGCGCATTTCAAGGTCGGACACGTTGTCAATTTCATCGAAAGCATGGATACGGTTACAGATAATATGGTGGAAATAAGCCCCACGGTGGGGCATGCCGTTCCACGTATCTGGGAAAAATATTATTCCGCCATCATGATCCGCATGGCCGATGCAACTTGGTTTAAAAAAATCGTTTTCGCTATGGCCATGAAAATCGGTCGAAAGAGAGCCGATCTCCAAATGGCTTTCAAGCCTGTTCCCCTCCCTATTGAGCTGCTTTACAAACTGGCTTATGTTGCGGTCTTCCGAAAACTAAAAGAGCGTTTGGGGTTTGACCGGATACGCGTGGCTTACTCCGGAGCAGCGCCCATTGCGCCTGAAATCCTTCACTTCTTTCAATCCATCGGGGTGAACCTCGTTGAAGGATACGGACAGACCGAGGGAACCGGCGTCACCACCACCGCCAAAATCGGCCGTGTTAAATTCGGAACAGTTGGGGTACCGCTGAAAGATGTGCAGATCAAAATCGCGGATGACGGTGAAATTCTCGTAAAATCGCCTGGTGTCTTCAAGGGGTATTTCAAAAATCCCGAAGCCACAGCCGAGACCATTGTGGATGGATGGCTTCACTCCGGCGATGTGGGGTCCATTGACGAAGACGGTTATCTCAAGATAACGGATCGCAAGAAGGATATAATCGTTACTGCCGGCGGCAAGAACATTACTCCCCAGTATATTGAGAACAAGTTAAAGTCGAGCTTATACATAAATGATGCGGTTGTGATTGGCGACAGGAGAAAGTTTTTGAGCGCTCTCATCATGATTGATGAAGATAACGTGGTAAAATACGCGCAGGACAAAAAGATCCAGTTTTCAACCTATAAAGACCTGACGCAGGCTCTGGAGATACAGGAGTTGATCCAGGGCGAGGTAGATAAAGTTAACGAGACTCTTTCACGTGTTGAAAATATCAGAAAGTTCAGGATCCTTCCCAAGAAGCTTTATGAAGAAGACGGTGAAGTAACTCCCACCATGAAGGTCAAGAGAAAGAGTGTGAATGAAGCTTTCAAGGACCTTATCGATTCGATGTACAGATAATATTCAGTGTTCCGATAAAATCATCAAAAAAACAAAAACTTCAACCCTGCCGAAGGCCCGCAATTATTTATGGCGGGAACCCTTTAATCCCCGGCCTCTTTCTCCCAACTGATTGGGAAAAGAACCTCATATATTGATTACTTTATCCACCAGCTGCATGGCTGTAACAATATCGAGCATATTGGTTGTTTCGCCCACCATTTTTTTGTCCAGAAGGTTAAAATGAGTCAGGCAGGTTCCGCAAACCAGAATCCGGATTCCGCTGTTTTCCGTTTCTTTCAAAACAGGCAGAACTTTGGCGCCTTCAATTGTAAGTTTCACGCCGTTGTTTACAAAAACGAGCCGCCAAAGTTCAGGCCCCATTTCTTTGAGGGTTTTCAGAAAACTGACCATCAGTTTCTCCCCAAGCTCATCATCACCATGCCCCATACGGTTTGAAGTGATCATGACCATGATTTTTTTCAGATCAGTTCTGACCTGCCCGCAGACAGGTTCTTTCTCAAGAGGCTCATCTCTCTGTTT
>JAWOHP010000121.1:0-70714 GCA_046485065.1 Desulfobacterales bacterium
GCGACCACTGAACCTGAAAAAAAAGAACCTGAAAAAATAGATGACGTAAAAAAATCCTGATAACAGGATCCATTCAATTTATTCCTGCAAAAGATCTAATACAGACAGGCGGTTTAAAAGAAAACTGCCTGTCTCTTTTCATTTCTTTAATCAGCCTTTTTTCACTAAATCAGAATATTGCCGGTTCTTCCTGTCATTCATACTTGATATATTCGTAAAAAGTCAAAAATACAACTTTTTACTTTGCGGGAAAGGGTTTCCCCTCTCCCGCCGCTTGAAGTAAATTCAAGCGGTTCCACCCTCACCCCAGGCCGGGGCTCAATCGCCCTTGGCCTGTTGATGGACTTCTTACGAGTCCATCATACTTCGAAATTCGATGTCCAACATTCGATATTCGGTTTTTAAAAGGGAATATCGTCATCTTTCGAATCATGGTACGCCGGGCCTGAACCGCGTTCCGGCTTATCATCCTGTCCTTTTCTGGGATAATCCCCTGAACCGGAATCTTTTTTATCCAAAAACTGAACATCGGATGCAACAATTTCGGTCGTGTATTTTTTGTTTCCGTCTTTATCTTCCCAGGATCTTGTCTGAATACGGCCTTCGACATAAACCAGTTTCCCCTTGGACAGGTATTCACCGCATATTTCACCAAGTTTCCCGAAAGCTACTATGCGATGCCATTCCGTGCGCTCCTTTTTCTCGTTACTCTCCTTGTCTTTCCATTCTTCAGATGTTGCTACACTGAAATTAGCGACAGCTACTCCGCCCGGAGTGTAACGAATTTCAGGATCCCTTCCAAGCCTTCCCACAATCATTGCCTTGTTTATACCTGACATTTCCCCCTCCTTATTTTATGTGTGATTTGTTAATACATAAAATACCCTCAACATGTCAACCTGACAAAAAGGAGTTGCCTTGAATGTTGACATATTCATGCCCGTCTGACATAAGAAACCTCAAAAAGTTTAGGAATACATAATGCGCATAACACCTTTCGTTATTCCTGCTGAAGTGGAAATCCCTGTAAAATACAAGGAAGTAACAATGAGTTCCGATTCAAAAATCAGACTCGAGTTTTCTGAAAAATACGATTTGAAGCATTCTCTCGCTTATTATACAAAACACAATGAGAGTATTGGACGCAGATTATCCAATTGGCGGGAACAGAATATCGCCAGAAAAGCATTGGAAATTGCCGGGAATCCGTCCTCTGTTCTTGACATTCCCTGCGGGGCGGGCCGTTTCTGGCCCCTGTTGTCTGAAATGCCGGATAGAAATATTTATGCGTCAGATTACAGCTTTTCAATGATTATGGTCGCAAAAAAGCTTCAGGATTCTTTTATCGTAAAACGTATACCATGTTTTCAGGCATCCGCATTCAGCATAAATATGAAATCTGATTCCATTGATTCCATCTTTTGCATGCGCCTCTTCCATCATATAGTTGACAGGGAAAACCGGATGGCATTGTTAAAGGAGTTTAAAAGAGTTACACGCGACACTGTATGCCTGTCGCTATGGATAGACGGAAATTACAAAGCCTGGCGAAGAATCAGGCTTGAAGCAAGAAGGAACCGGAAAGGATACCAGAACCGTTTTGTCGCAAACAGCATAATTATCGAAAGTGAATTTATTGAAACCGGTTTTGAAATAATCGGGCGAATCGATTTTGCAAGATATTATTCAATGTGGCGCATTTATGTTCTACGGAAAAAAAGATCGTGATATCAACTGCCGGCATACCGGAATAAATTATGAAAGACAGGCAAAGACATAATGAAGCTGAAAGAATTTTTCCATTCCGGAAACGACAGAGATATTCTTCTTCATAACAGCATAGGTTCATTTGAAGAGCTATGGAAGATAAAAAGCGACTTCATTGAAAATCCTAATTATCGCCGGGGTGGATGGAGCGGTATAATACTCCATGGAATACAGCTTCAAAACGGGCAGCCGTTAAAAATTGTAATAAAGCGCCAGGAAAATCACACCTTCAGATCTTTTTTGCACCCTTTAAGGGGTGCTCCAACTTTATTCAGGGAATATAACAATATATGCCGCCTTGAAAAATATGGCATCCCCACACTTAAACCTCTTTATTACGGGGAACGCCGGGCAGGAGGAAATATCAGGGCTGTTCTGGTTATCCGGTTTCTTGAAGAATACAGAAATCTTGACGAGGTTTTTAAAGAAGCCGGGGAGAATGAAGTTTCCGGACTAAATTATATAATTGATGCGGTTGCCGGAATGACAGCTAAAGTCCATTCCCGCCGTTTGCAACACAGTTGTCTTTACGGAAAGCATGTTTTTGTTAAAACAGAAAAAGAAGCCCCGCCTGATGTACGCCTGATAGACCTTGAAAAAATGCATTATGGCTTATCCCGCTTTTCGGTTGCCATTCACGATCTTAGCTCTTTATTTAGGCACTCCCGGTGGTCTGAAGAAGTCTGGAATTTATTTATTCAAAGTTATTTGAGAAAGGCCGGACTTAAAAGTAAGAAAAAAAGGCTTTTAAAGTCTCTCGATAAAAAAATTGAGGCTAAAGCGTCAAAACAGTTTACTTAAATCTTAAAAAACTCTGAGGGAAGTGCTTCTGCTTAAACCCGTTCAATGAATTCTTTGCCAAGGAGGCCTTCTGGGCGGATGAGAAGGACTACAATAATTACTAAAAAAGCGAGGGTGTTTTTAAATGCCACGGTAACATATCCGCCTGCCAGACTCTCGGCTATACCCAGAATAATCCCTCCCGCGATTGCCCCGGGAAGGCTGTTTAGGCCTCCCAGAACGGCGGCCGCAAATCCTTTAAGGAATGGTTCGAGCATAAAAAAGGGATCGAGCAGCAGGGCCGGGGCAAGAAAAATTCCGGCAAGAACACCCAGGAAAGCGGCCATTCCCCAGGAAAGGGAAAGAACCCGGCGGGTCGGAATACCCAGCGTCTGGGCTGCCGGGAGGTTTTCTGAAGTGGCCCGCATGGCCAGTCCCAATCTGGTTTTCTGAACAAGAAGGAATAGTATAAGGCTGCCGATGAGGCCTATGACCAAAGCTCCCAGGCTGAGCTCACTTATGACCACGTCATGGTAAACTTTCCAGGTCTTGGTGTCTGAAAGAGGGAATGGAAAAGGCTGCGGTTCGGTACCCCAAAAATGGGAAACCAAGCCCTGGAGAATCAGGCTCAGGCCCACGGTGAGGATGATCTGGCCGAGCTGGGTGGCATTGCGCCGCTGGGCCGGGATCAGGATAACAAAATAGAAAACCATGGCAATGATTGGACCGAGGACCAGAGCCAGCGGTAAGGATATGGTCCAGGCGTAATTATGGCTCAATAAGGTGAAAGCAAAAAAAGTGCCGACAGTAGCAACGTCTCCGTGCCCGAAATTCAAGATACGGGTAGAGCGATAAATGAGCACCAGCCCCAGGGCTACCAGGGCATACAAGGCCCCGATGGATAAACCGGAAACAACGTATTGCAGGAATTGACTCATAGAAAACACCTGTTTACAAGTTAAAGATTTTCAGTTTTACCGAAACGGCCACATCCTGAAATAGAGCCGTATTTTCAGCCATCTCCCGGATAGTCCCAGAGGTTCAAATATCAGGATCAGGATTATGGTCACACCAAAAACTACAGGAACAAGATGCTTTGCATGGCTGAAAACCTGAGGAACCAGTATGACAAAAGCGGCTCCTAAAATGGATCCCTCAACCGATGCAAGTCCGCCTACGATAACCGCCACGAAAAGGCTGATCGTTTCAAGAAAGGTGAACATGTTGGGTTCCAGGTAACCCACAAGCAGGGCATAAAGCCCGCCCTGAATCCCGGTATAGAAAGAGCTTATGGCGAAAGCGAGCAGTTTGTAAATGGTGAGATTAACTCCCATGGCTTCGGCCGAGATATCGTTGTCGCGGATCGCAATGAAAGCCCGGCCAACAAAAGAAGAAATCAGGTTATAAGAGGTCAGGGTAAAAAGCACGGCAAGGAACAGGTTAAAGTAGTAATAGGTATTCACCTGACTCAACCCGAAAAGCGCGGGAAGCTTCTGAACTGTGAGGCCCATCCTGCCTCCCGAAAGGAGTTGCGAATTCACAAAGACCTGATACACCGCAATACCAAAACCAAGAGTGGCAATGGCCAGGTAAGGCCCTTTAAGGCGAAGAGAGGGGAAACCGACCAGCAGGCCGAAAACGGCGGCTACAAGCCCGGCACATAGCAGAGAGATTACTGTTGGAACCCCGAGGCGCACTAAATGCCCGAAAGTAAATGCACCCAGAGCCAGAAACCCGGCCTGCCCGAATGAGATCTGGCCGGTGTAACCGATGAGCAGATTCTGTCCCTGGACGCCGATTGAAAAAATAAATATCAGTGTCAGTATGTAAACCCAGTGCTCTTTTCCGTACCAGGGCAGAAGTATGAGGGCGATCAGCAGAAGCACTATCCAGAACCCCGTCCAGAACTTGCGGACAAGCCGCAATTCTTCTTTATAGCTCTCTATTAAATCCATCTGTTTACCCTCGTCCCCCCTTATACAGCGATTCAATCAGATCGGCATACCGTTTTTCCAGAAAACGTCTTTTCACTTTTTTGGTTGGGGTGACATCGCCGTCTTCCTCGTAAAGGCGCCGGGGAAGAAGGGCAAATTTTTTAATAGATTCCACCTGGGAAAGGGTTTTGTTGACATTGATGACCTCCTGATCGATCAATTGCCGGATTTCAGAATTCTGTGAAAGATCTTCAAAGGTGGTAAAGGGAATCCGGTTATCCTGGGCATATTTGGTGACGTTGTCTTCGTCGATAAGTATCAGAGCAGTCAGGAATTTTCTACCGTCCCCGATGACCACGGCATCCTGGATATAAGAACTGAACTTGAGCTTGTTCTCAATAAAGGCAGGTGTGATATTTTTCCCGCCCGCTGTAATGATTATATCTTTTTTGCGGTCCATGATCCTGAGGAATCCGTCCTCCAGGGCTCCCACGTCTCCGGTATAGAGCCAGCCGTCCTTAACGGTTTCAGCCGTCAGCTCCGGATTTTTGAAATACCCCATGAAAACGTTTGCCCCACGGGCCAGAATCTCTCCATCCTCGGCGATTCTTACTTCCACTCCGGGCACTACCTCACCGACATAGCCCCAGCGGGGTCGCTTCAGGCGCTGGACGGCAATAACCCCGGTCGATTCGGTCTGGCCATAACCTTCCCTGAGGGGAACCCCTATGGCATTGTAATACTCAAAGAGTTCCGGAGAAGCCGGGGCTGCGCCGCATATGGCCACCCTGACCCGCTCCAGACCCAGCTGCTTTTTCAAGTGATAGAGCACGAGCCCGTAGAGAGGCCAGTAAAGCAGGCTCCACCAGAAACGTTCCATTGAGTTCCCGGGGGCGCGAACATACTTCAGTCCCACCCCGATACTTATTTTATAAAGCAGCTTTTTAAAAAAGGTAGAATCGGCCATGCGGATGGCGATCATGGAAGCAAATTTTTCCCATATTCTGGGTACGCTGGCAAAGATGGTAGGAGAGACCTCTTTCAAATTGTGGGGCAGGGTATCCATGCTTTCCACAAAATTGACCGTGCCTCCTGTCCAGATAGCCTGAAAAAGTGAGATCAGGTTTTCGTAAATATGAGCCAGCGGCAGATAGGACAGGGCTTCGTCGGTTTCAAAACCCGGGTTGGCCTGGATATAAGAGTCGGTCATGCTCAGGATGTTGTTGTGGCTGATCATTGCGCCCTTGGGCCGACCGGTGGTACCCGAAGTGTATATGATCATTGCCGTGTCATCCGGCCGGATTTCATTTAGACGGAAGTCAACACAGTCGGGGTTTTGTTCCAGATAGGCTTTTGATCTCCGGATAAACTCGTCGAAGAAAATAATCCGTTCCCGGGAAAACCCCCAGAGGCCTTTGGAATCCCAGACTATGACCTCCTTAACCTTAAGTTCGGGAAGGATCTGGAGTATCTTGTCGACCTGTTCCTCATTTTCGATAAAAATGACTTTCGATTCGGAGTGACCGACCACATAGGCCACCTGATCGGGTGCGGAGGTCGGATAGACTCCGACAGAGACTCCTCCGATGCTCATATTCCCTAAATCACAGAAAAGCCATTCGGGGCGGTTCTCCCCCAGGATGGAAACCTTATCCCCACGCTCCACTCCAAGGGAAATCAGCCCGGCAGATACGATACGGACCATCTCTCCGTATTCTTTCCAGGAGATCCGTTTCCAGATGCCGTAATCCTTGTGGCGCAGTGCCACCCGGTCCTTATAACGCGCGACCTGCCTGAAAAAAAGGCCCGGGAATGTGCCGTTTCCTTCGTTCATTACCATCGCCTCCGTTTCTTATAAAGGCGCCAGCCCTTGGCGGAAGCAGTCTGCTCACCCATGCCCAGATACAATTCCTGTACATCTTCATTTTTCTTAAGTTCCTCAGCGGTTCCTTTAAGGACGATCCGGCCTGCTTCGAGAATGTAGCCGTAATGGGCGATCTTCAAGGCAAGCTTGGCGTTCTGCTCGACCAACAGAATGGTTGTTCCCAGTTCGCTGATTTTCATCAGGGCTTCATAAACCGAGCGCGCCACCATCGGGGCAAGACCCAGAGATGGTTCATCCAGCATCAGCAGTCGCGGTTTTCGAAGGATTGCCCGGGCAATGGCAAGCATCTGCTGTTCACCACCTGAAAGCGTCTCCGATTGCTGGTGAGTGCGTTCCTTCAGGATGGGAAAAAGACTGTAAATGAAATCCAGATCATTTTTGATCCCCTTGTCGTGTCTGCCCCAGCAACCCAGTTCCAGGTTTTCCCGCACGGTCAATTCCCGGAAAAGGCCCCGATCCTCCGGAACGTAAACGATGCCAAGGGATGAGACTTTTTCAGGCGGAAGCCTGTGAATACGCCGGCCGTCAAACTCAATACTCCCTTTTTTCGGCTGGTCTTTAAGCAGGCCGGCTATCGTCTTAAGCAAGGTTGTCTTTCCGGCGCCGTTCGGACCGAGAACGGCGAAGATCTCCTTTTCCTTGATTTCCAGGGTCAGTCCATGAAGGGCGTAAATCCGGTCGAAATAGAGGGTCTCGATATTTGCTATCTGGAGAAAAGCCATCAATCGTCTCCAAGGTAGGCGCGGATGACTTCGGGATTTCGCTTGACCTCTTCAGGAATCCCCTCAGCCATTTTTTCCCCATAGTACAGGGCGACCATGGTATCGGATAAACGGGAGGCAATCCGCAAATCATGCTCCACCAAAAGAATCGTCATCTGGAAGTGGCCTCTGATCTCCGTTATCAGGTAAGCCGATTCTTCTTTTTCTTCGGAGGTCAGCCCGGAGATGGGCTCGTCGAGCAGGAGCAGTTTGGGTTCCAGCGCAAGAGCGCGGCCCAGTTCAATCCGCTTCTGCACGCCATACGGACAGTCTGACACCCGTGAGCTGCGGTAAGCCTGAAGATCAAGAAAATCGATAATTCCTTCAACCCATTCACGGTGACGGATTTCCTCTTTACGGATACGCAACAGGGGATACAGAGGGTTTTTATTGAAACGAATATGTCGCCCCAGTAAGAGATTGTCGAGTGTGTTCATATTCATGAAGAGCCGCAGGTTCTGGAAGGTGCGGGCAATGCCACAGGCTGCGATGCGATCCGGAGAGAGATCCCGGACACTTTTCCCCTCAAATAACACATCTCCCCGATCCGGATGATAGATGCCGGTCAGGCAATTAAAAAGGGTTGTTTTGCCTGATCCGTTGGGGCCTATTATTCCCATGATGGACTTTTCCGTCACGGAAAGGTTCACCCCGTTCAAGGCCATGATACCGCCAAAGCTTATGGACAGATCTTTGATTTCTAAAAGAGACATCAGAAAAAGGGTTCAAGGGTTCAGGGGTTCAGGGATTCGAGCGCCCCCAACCCCTTGAGCCCTGAATTTCGTTTAGAACAACGGTTTATATATATTAAAGTCCGATACAGGAACGTGCATCCCTTTCTCCGCCTTCATCATCCTGGAGCCGTTGACTCCGTGATGCCGGTCCGGCGCGTATGTGACAGGCGCGCCCATTCCTTCGGGCTTCCAGTTCTTGATCATCTCCATTCCTTTGACCAGGGAATCAGGGGTAAGATCCTTTCCGGCATTTTTTAAACCCTCAACCAGATGCATCATGGAAACAGCCCCGAAAAGGGCAAGGTATTCTTTACCAGCCAGCTTGGGATCGTATTTTTTCATAATTTCAATAACCCGATCTGCAGCCGGATCACCGGGAATACCCGAGTTAGCCGGGGCTGCGGGATAAATCCCTTCCCAGACATCAGCGCCGGCCAGGCCGTACATGATGGGATCGCCAAGAGTAAAACAGGCCACAACTTTCGGGCGATATCCGATCTTGGCCATCTCCTTTAAAATCAGCGCCCCGTGGGTCATGGTCGGATAAATCACAAGGGTGTCGGCGCCCGTTTCTTTCAATTTCTGAGCATGTGTCGCAAGCGCTCTTTCAGTGACATCATAAGGAACAGCTCCGGCCAATACCGGTTTCCCCGGAAGCTTGGAGAGGCCCAGTTTTACCCCTTCCATGGCCATCTTCCCGTAGTCGTCATTCTGGTAAAAGAGGGCCACTTTCTTTGCGCCAAGATTTGTCATGGCATAGGTGGCCAGATACTCGGCCTCATTTTCATAATCAGGGTAGCTGACAAAAATATATTTAAGTTTGTCTTTCGGGTAGTTAGCCCAGATCCGTACATCTGCATATACAGTGATGAGGGGAATTTTATTTTCAGCGAAGAAGTCCTTGGTGGCATTGGCAATTGCAGTGCCTAAAAGTGCGCAGACAGCAAAGACCTGGCCTTTCATTTCGGTCAGGTTGGCCATGGCACGGGCTGGATTATAACCGTCATCTTTTAAGATAACTTTGATTTTGCGTCCGTTAACGCCGCCTTTGTCATTAACGTAGTCGGCCCAGGCCTTGGCGCCCTGGGCGGTTACGCCCCAGAGGGCGGCAGGTCCGGAGAGGGGTGTGGACATGCCGATCACCACTTCGGTATCTGATACTCCCGCGACGGAAGCGGCCTGAGCTGAAAAAACCAAACAAAGTAAAAGAACAACACTTAAAGTCCCGATCAAACCTGCTTTCATTCTCATAAGTTTCTCCTTAGCGTTTAAGGTTAATAGTATTTAATAAAAAACAGTAAGATCAGACATTATCATTCTTGGAAGGATGGAGCTTTGATTCATGTAACAAACGCCACTTAATCTGTCAATACTTATTAAATATGAATTTTCAATGGGTTATATAAAACAGCCACTTTTTTTGTCTAAAACAGGTATCTTTTCTTGACAGATTATTGTGAATAATATAATTCATTAGAAGGAAATTATGGAGGAAATATTCCATGAAGATTTCGTCACTCATCCCTGAAAAGCAATCAAAACTTACCGCCGGTCAAAAACAGGTTTTAAAATATATTCTCGAACATAATGATGAAGCTGTTTTCATGACCGCAACCAAGCTGTCGAAAAAAGCCGGTGTTGGTGAAGCAACCGTTGTAAGACTCGCTCAGGTTCTTGGATTTCAGGGATATTCTGATATGCAGAGGCATCTAAGAGAAGAATTTCAGGACCGCCTGTCCACTGTTGCAAGACTTGAGGAATCGGTAAAGGATGTTCGCAATGAAGGTGATCTGCTGAAAAAGATAATACAGCAGGATATTTCAAACCTCACAAGGACATTGCAGGATATTTCCCCTGTGACCTTTCAGAAGGCGGTTTTAGATATCACGGAATCAAAAACAATCTATGTGGCAGGTTTAAGAGGCTCTCATGCTCCGGCCATAATTCTAGGTCTTTATCTTAACTTTCTCAAAAAAGATGCAAGGTTGCTTGTTCCTGGTTACGGCGATGTGTGGAATATTCTTTTCGGTCTGGGTCCTGACGATTTAGTAATCGGGATAAGTTTTCCAAGATATACGAGGCTTACGGTTGAAATTCTTGAATATGCCCACAATCACGGAGCAAAGGTCGGAGCAATAACCGATTCGCTTATTTCCCCTCTTGCCGAATACGCCGACTGGGTTCTCCCGGTTTATTCCAGGATGGATTCATTCATTGAATCTTTTACGGCTTCAATAAGCATAGCCAACGCGCTCCTGACCGCGGTAAGCATACAGAATCTTGACGAGACTCTCCAGATTCTGCAGGAAAAAGAGAATATCTGGAAAGACAAAAAAATATATGTTCCATCGGCCTCAACCGATATTCAGCAAAAAAAGAGAAGACTCGAACGCATGAGGCCATCCAGCTCTTGATGATTTACCATAAAATTTAAAGATATTTATTACTTAAGGAGACTATTTAGATGAATCACCCACTTTTTCCGGTTTTCCATCCGGAATCCATTGCCGTTATCGGCGCATCAGAGGTTCCCGGAAAAGCCGCCGAACGCCGGACAAGAAGCCTGATAAAGGGCGATTATAAAGGCGATATATTTCTTATTAATCCAAAGCGGGATATTCTCTTCGGACGAAAAGCCTACCCGTCCGTTCTGGATGTGGGAAAGAAAGTAGATCTTGCAATGATAGTTGTTGCTCCCAGGTTTGTTCCGCAGGCAGTTGCCGACAGCGTCAAAATGGGAGCAAGAGGCATTGTTATTATTACGGCCGGCTTGGGAGAGAGCGGTGAAGAAGGGAAAATGATTGAAAGGGAGATTCTTAAAATTGCTTCTGATGGCGGAGCAAAAATAATCGGGCCTAACTGTTCCGGCCTTTTTTCCGCTTCTGCCTGCATGAACCTTCTTGGAATTCCACCTGTTGCCAAGGGACCTATGGCAGTAATTGCCCAGAGCGGAAATATCATTGACTCTATAACACATTATGCCGCGATAAAAGGAATCGGCTTAAGCAGCATTATTTCGGCCGGGAATGCCATTGGTGTAAAGTTTCATGAATACCTGGAATATCTTGCCGGGGATGAAGAGACAAAAGTTATAATGATGTATATGGAAGGAATCAGAGAGGGCGATAAGCTTGTTGCGGTTGCCAGAGAGGTATCAAAAAAGAAACCGATTGTTGTCCTCAAGGTGGGGCGAAGCAAGGCCGGAGCAAGAGCTGCCGCTTCGCATACCGGTTCTTTAGCGGTTGATGATTCCATCGTGGAGGCCGCGTTCAAACAGGCCGGCATTGTAAGAGTGTATAATGTCGACGAGATGTTCGATGCAGCGATGTGTTTTGCGCATATGCCTCTTCCCAAAGGGAACAGGGTTGCCATTATTTCCGAAGGCGGAGGAGATAATTCCGTGGCAGCAGATAATGCGGAGATAAGCGGTCTTGAAGTGCCTGTTCTGCCCCAGGCGACCCAGGAGAAAATAATACCCTTCCTTCACGCAGGAATGCCCGCCGGAAATCCTATTGACTACGGTGGAACGGCGGAAGAAAACCCGGATATGATCAACAAAATAGCCTCTGTTCTGATGGAAGAGGATATTATAGATTCAATATATATCACAGGTTTCTTCGGAGGCTTTAAGGAAATTATTGCCCCGCATGTTGGCGAGCTTGAAGAAAAAACTTCACTTGAGCTTGTAAAACTGATAAACAGATATAAAAAACCGATAGCAGTTCATACATCATTTGCAAACGAGCCTTTCGAATCCATTAAGATACTGACTGAGAATGGTGTGCTTGTTACTTCTTCTTCCCTTAGAGCAGCGCGGTGTCTATCATTTTTATCCGGGTTTGCCGTAAAACGAGAAAAACTTGCAGTTACATCAACTGTGAAACCCTTTGAAGTAAACAGGGATAAAACGGATGAGATCATAAAAAGCGCGGCGGCTGCGGGAAGGACGAGCCTCCTTGAAACTGAAGCAAGGGAGATTCTGAAGCACTATGGAATACGAATCCCTTTGGCTGTGTTGGCAAAATCCGCAGTTGACGCCGTGGCAGCTTCAAAAAACATTGCTTCACCTGTGGCCCTTAAAATAGTTTCTCCGGCTATCATTCACAAGTCCGACGCAGGTGGAATAAGGCTGAATCTGATATCACAGGAGGAGATAAAAAACGCCTTCGGAGAGATAATTTCAAATGCAGGGAAGGTGGCCTCTGATGCCGATATACTGGGTGTTCTGGTTTCGCCGATGGCGCCGGCCGGCCAGGAATGCATTATAGGCATGGTCAGAACTCCACAGTTCGGCCCGGTAATAATGTTCGGGCTCGGGGGCGTATTCGTTGAAGTATTAAAAGATGTCTCATTCAGGGTCATACCTCCGACCGTGCAGGATATAGACGATATGGTAAAGGAGATAAAGGGATATCCCATGCTGACAGGGATAAGAGGATACGGACACAGAGATGTTGATACGATAAAAGATATTCTTGCCCGAGTGTCCCAGATTGCGGCAGATCATCCTGATATTAAAGAGATAGATATCAACCCTGTAATAGTACATGAAAATGGCGCATCGGTTGTGGATGCAAGAATAATCATTGCATAAAGAAGATGGAATCGTAAAAAGAGACAGCAAAAAGATATAAAGATATGAGGTTTTTGGAAAAAGGAGACATTAATGAATTTTGAATGTATTATTTATGAAAAGAACAACCATGTTGCAGTTATCAGGTTAAACAGGCCTAAAGTGTTGAATGCCATGAACAAGCAACTCTGGCTCGATCTGCAGCAGGCGCTTTCCGATACGATTGATGATGAGAAGATCAGGGTTCTGATTATTACTGGGGAAGGAAGAGCTTTTTCAACAGGCGCTGACCTCAAGGATTCAAAAGGGCGGTCATTAAAGGCCTACAGAGATTATCTTGTTCATCTCCAGGAAATATCAAGATTGATTATCCGGTATCCAAAGCCGACAATAGCCGCTGTAAACGGCTATGCGCTTGGGAGCGGGTACGAGCTGGCTCTGGCCTGCGATATCAGGATTGCGGCAGATAGCGCAAAATTCGGTTCTCCCGAAGCAAGGGTATCATCATCCGTAACCGGCGGAGCGATGAGGCTGCTCCAGGATCTGGTGGGTCCCGGAAAGGCAAGAGAATTGCTTTTCACCTGTGATTACATAGACGGAAAAGAAGCTGAGAGAATCGGTCTTGTAAATAAAACCGTTCCTGACGAAAAACTCATGGAAGAAGCCATCGCTATGGCTGAAAAAATTGTGGCGAACTCACTCTTCTCAATCAATCTTATAAAGAAGGGTTTGAATATGGCAAATGAAGCAAGTCTTGACGCTTTAATGGATTATGAGGTTGAAGCATGCCTTGCTACCGTTTCAGCGCCCGAAAGGTTGGAAAAACTGGAGGAATTTCAGGACAGGAAAAAGGTCTCGGAATAAATGTACCAATAACAAAAAAGGAGGGTATTATGAAAAAGTCTTTGTTTTTAACCATCGCGTTGTTGTTTGGATTCGTTTTTGTCTTTTCTTCGATTCCGATTGAAGCTCAGGCCAAAAGTACATTTGTGACCATCGGAACAGGTGGTGTAACCGGTGTGTACTATGTTGTGGGCGGCGCCATCGGGAAGATTGTAAACCAGAAAAAAGATGTGTACAATCTTAGGGTGACGGTAGAATCGACAGGCGGATCTGTTTTTAATGTCAATGCCGTCATGGCAGGCGATCTTGAATTCGGAGTAGTACAGTCCGACAGGCAGTTCCAGGCCATAAAAGGTCAAAAGGAATGGGAGGCTTTAGGTCCTCAGAAAGATCTGCGCGCCATATGCAGTTTTCATCCCGAAAGCGTTGTACTTGTTGCCGGTGATGACACGGGAATCGAAAAATTTGCAGATCTTAAGGGAAAGCATGTCAACATCGGAAATCCGGGTTCAGGCCAGAGAGGGAATTCAATAGATGCTTTTGAAGCCTGCGGAATCAACTGGGAAAAGGATTTGAGAGCGGAAGGACTCAAGGCAGACGAATCGGCTAAAATGCTGAACGACGGCAGGATAGACGCCTTTTTTTACACGGTAGGCCACCCCAACGGTTCCATTAAAGAAGCGACAAGCGGGGGACGTAAGGTTCATTTCGTGCCCATAGAAGGCAAATGCATAGACGATCTGATTGCAAAGTACCCCTATTATGCAAAAGCCTATATTCCGGTAAAACATTATGCTATGGCCAGAAATAAACAGGATTCCCCAACTTTCGCGGTAAAGGCTACTTTCGTAACAAGCGCAAAGGTTCCTGATAATGTTGTTTATGCCATCACAAAAGCTATATTCGACAACCTGGAAGAGTTAAAGGGTCTCCATCCCGCATTCGAAATGCTTAAAAAGGAGGAGATGCTCCAGGCCCTCAGCGCTCCGATTCACCCGGGCGCACTGAAATATTACAAGGAAGCCGGATTGATGAAATAATATAATTTATTAATTAAATATCAGAGGCAGAAATGGACCCGCAAAAAACATCTGAAATGGATGAAGGAGTTGAAACCGCGAAGAGGATAGCGGAAGAAAGCGAATTCGGCTCAAGAAAATTACACGGTTTCAGCCGGTATCTGATACCTGTCATAGCGGCAGCCTGGTCTATTTTCCAGTTATCCCTGCCCGAATTTATCATGCTCGATTCGGTGCTTGTAAGGTGTATCCATCTTGGATTTGCCATTCTGCTGGTCTATTTCTGCCATCCCGCGTTTAAAAAACGCAAAACAAAAGGTATTTTCGGTTTTCTTTCTCAAAAGAAGAAGCTCCCTTTTGCAGACCTTTTTCTTGGTGTTGTTGCCGCAGGCTCCGCGCTTTATCTCGCAATTAATTACGATGCTCTGAACCTCAGGCAGGGCGCTCCTTCGGGAACGGACATGGTTGTTGGAGTTGCCTTAATTGTTCTTCTTCTTGAGGCCGCGAGAAGATCCCTCGGACCGTTCATGCCGATAGTCGTATGCTTTTTTATCATATACAGTTTTTTCGGTCCGTATATGCCCGAGGTAATTGCCTTCAAAGGTGTTTCAGTCAGCCGCTTCATGAGCCAGATTACAATTTCATCGGAAGGCATATACGGTATTCCTCTTGATGTTTCAGCAATGATTGTTTTCCTTTTTGTATTGTTCGGAGCAATGCTCGATAAAGCCGGGGGCGGGAAGTATTTTATTGATCTGGCCATCAGCCTTCTCGGGCGGTTTAAAGGCGGTCCAGCCAAGGCTGCCGTTTTAGCCAGCGGAATGACGGGACTTGTTTCCGGTTCAAGTATCGCAAATACGGTTACAACCGGGACTTTTACCATTCCGCTCATGAAAAGCGTCGGATATCCCGATTATAAAGCCGCAGCAGTTGAAGTGGCAGCCAGCACAAACGGCCAGCTTATGCCTCCTGTCATGGGCGCCGCGGCTTTCATCATTGCCGAGTACTGCAATCTCGATTATTTTGAGGTTGTGCGTGCGGCATTCATCCCGGCAGTTATATCCTATATTGCCCTTTTTTATATCACACACCTTGAGGCTTCAAAACTTGGTTTAAAAGGATTGCCGGCCGACCAGCTACCGTCGTTCAGAAAGACTTTTCTTGGCGGACTGCATTATCTTATACCCCTGGTTTACCTGATATATGAACTTATGATACTAAGACATACTCCGCAGCTTGCGGCATACAGGGCAATTCAGGTTCTTGCAGTCTTGATTTTTCTTCAGAATATTCTCCGTGCGGTTAAAGATAAAACATCCCTGGCCGATGCGGTCAAGTTCAGTTTTGTCCAGATATGGCAGGCCCTTGTTTCAGGCGGACGAAACATGATGGGAATAGGAGTTGCTGTCGCTTCGGCAGGAATAATAGTCGGTGTTGTATCAATGGGTTTAGGAGGGCTTATAGTTGAGGTTATTGATAAAATAGCCGGTGGAAACCTGGTATTGCTTCTTTTGATAACGGCTTGCGCAAGCCTTCTCCTTGGAATGGGACTACCCACAACCGCAAATTACATTGTCATGGCATCACTGACAGTCCCGGTGATTGTTCACCTTGGACCCGATTACGGTATCACGATTCCTCTGATTGCAGCCCATCTCTTCTGTTTCTTTTTCGGCATCCTTGCAGATGATACACCTCCGGTTGGCCTCGCTGCTTATGCAGCTGCGGCAATAGCAAAATCCGACCCCATACGTACCGGTATTCAGGGATTTATGTATGACATTCGGACTGCAATTCTTCCCTTCATGTTCATATTCAATACCGATCTGCTCCTTATCGGAATAGATGACTGGCCGCATATTATAATTATATTTCTTACAGGCGCAATGGCCATGTGCGCTTTCGCGGCGCTCACCCAGAATTACTTTGCCGCAAAAAACAGAATTTATGAAAGCCTCCTTCTTGCCGCGGTTGTTCTTGTGGTTCTGCGTCCTTACTGGGTTGTAAGTGTGACGGGATTTGGCAATAAATTCGTATGGTATGCCATTGGAACCGGAATATTTATTTTCACATATGTTATACAGCTTCCGAGGGCGCGGGCAGCGGCAAAGAAAGTATAATTATCGCCTTCCTTGTACCTGAGTATATTTAGACTTCCAAAGAAGTCGAGTTGATGTAATCAATAATCTTATAAGGTGCCGTTCATGGTATAAAATTAGCTTTTTACGAGTACATCAGTCTTATATTTCGTGCTTTCTAGAAGCCATTTCAAAACCTCGGATCAGGTCTGAGAGCAAGGCGCAAGCCGATGAAAAAGCGCAGCATACACTTAGAGTATGTGAGCATTTTGAAGAGGCTTGCAACACAGCTGTCAGGCCTCAGACGGGGTTTTGGAATGGCTTCTAATCATTTATTGCAACATCTTATAATATCAAATCAAATCCATATCTAAACCTACTTACAAATCTATTGACGATATTCATAATAAATTATAGAAAGAAAAGATTTAAAAGCAAAAAGGATTAATATCCAAAAGGATTATCGGAAATGAACGATAATGCAGGAAAAACAGCTCTTGTCATCGGAGGCAGCCGAGGAATCGGGCGGGCGATTGCCCTTCGTCTTGCCAGGTCGGGATTAGATATCTGGCTGACTTATCAGGGGAATCATTCTGCCGCAAGCGAGGTCAAATCCGAAATAGAAAAAAAAGGCGGAAAATGCGAAACAATATCTTTTGACATCTCAAATTACGATGCCACAAAAGCCGCTCTTGAAAAAAGGGCTGATGAGCATCCGCCTCATGTCGTTGTTTACAATGCCGGAATCGCAAAAGACAATCTCATGGTATGGATGACAAAAGAGGAATGGGAATCGGTTATTTCTGTTAATCTTACCGGATTCTATAATGTAATGAATTCTGTTCTTTTCCCCATGCTGCGGGAAAAAAGAGGCCGTATAGTTGTTGTATCATCCGCTTCAGGCCAGATCGGGCAGGCAGGACAGGTGAATTATTCGGCCTCAAAAGCAGGTTTAATAGGGGCGGTAAAGGCTCTTGCAAGGGAGATCGGGAAGAAAAACATCCTTGTAAATGCAGTGGCACCAGGACTGATAGATACGGATATGACTGAATCTCTTCAAAAAGACAAACTCCTGCCTCTTATTCCCTTAAGAAGAATCGGAAGCCCCGAAGATGTTGCTTCTGTTGTTAATTTTCTTTGCACCGAGGATAATATGTATATTCACGGACAGGTTATAGGCATTAATGGCGGTCTTGCGATATGAAGAAATATGACGATATTGTTGTAGGAAGCGGCATAAGCGGAATGACCCTCGCCCTTCTTCTTGGCATGAACGGCCATTCCGTCCTGCTTCTTGAAAAAAACAGGAATATCGGCGGATGCATGACCCGTTTTTATAAAAATGGAATACCTTTTGATACAGGTTTCCACTTTACAGGAGGTTTTTACAAAAACGGTATTTTAAATGATATGCTGACCGTTCTCGGGATCAGTGATCAGATTCAGCCGTTGTTTATAAAAAGCGAGGAAGGAAACAGACTCATATTCGAAAAGGAAAACGGGATTTATGATTTTCCCTTCGGATTTGATGAAATAATTGCAAAAATGAAGAGCTACTTTCCGGAAGAAAAGAACGGTATAGAGAAATATTTTCAGATGCTTCAGGATGTATGCAACAAAACAGTGGCAATGGACCTGCGAAACCTCGCTCTTTCTCAGGATTCGATAGATGAAGATTTTATAAGCCTCGATGAAGTCCTTAACAAGCTCACACAAAACAGAACTTTGAAAGGGCTTCTTTCAAAATACAGCATGTGCTACGGCGTAAAGCCTTCCGAAACTTCTTTTGCCAATCACAGCAGGGTAAGTTTCGGCCTGTATGAATCGGTCGCAAGGGTTAAAGACGGGGGAGACGCTTTCATCAGGGCTTTTAAAAAGAGATTCTCCGAATATGACATCGACATTCGCTGCCAGAACCATATAACTGAATGTTCTGATATAACAAACAACATTGTAGGTCGATTCATTTTAAATACAGGTGAAGAGGTTTTTGCAGACAGGTGCACTTTTACTCTCCATCCGAAGACTGTTCTTGATATTCTTCCCAAAAAACATCTCTCAAAAGCTTTTATCGACAGGATAAGCGCCTTTGAACCGACACACGGTTTCTTTGCCGTATTCGGGGTCCTTGAAAACAGCAGACAGTCCTCTGATGACTATGATCCGACAATTCTCTCCCTGCTTCCGACAACTGATATCAATAAACTTATGGATCCCTGCTACACGGGAGATTCAGCCATGGTTATCCTGAAAAACATGGATGCGGTTAACGGGAAAGACTGCCTTGTTCTGACCGCTCTTGAACTCTCTTTTCACGAACATGTCATGCAGTGGCATGATTCAAAATCAGGAGCCCGGCCGGAAGGGTACCTTGATTATAAGGAAGAACGGACTGAAGGCATAAAAAGAAGAATTTTAAATGTTTGTCCTGAATACAGAGACTCGCTTAAGATAGTAGATTCGGCATCTATATTAACTTTCAGAGATTATCTTAACACACCCTTCGGATCTGCGTACGGTATAAAACAGAAAATCGGTCAGTTTAATCTTTTTGGGAAACTGCCCCTGCGAAACCTTTATGCTGCCGGACAAAGCGCAGTGCTTCCGGGTATAGTAGGAGCAATGCTTTCTTCTTTCATTATCGGACGTGTCATTGCCGGCAGAGAGAGTTACCTTGACTTCATAAGAAAGAGGCTCGATTCTTGAAAAGGGTTGTTATTACAGGATTAGGGGCTGTTTCCCCTCTTGGGACTGACGTTCCTGCTCTGATGCAGGGAATTGAAGAAGTAAAGAGCGCCGTCAGGTACATGGATGGATGGAGCCAGTATACCGGATTAAGAAGCCTTGTGGGTGCTCCTGCAAAGGTCGTTAATGAAAAATTGATTCCCCGCACCATAAGAAGATCGATGGGAAGAATGAGCATCTTTTCCGTGCAGGCCGCTGACCAGGCCCTTGCCGATTCAGGCATTAACCGGGAAATGATCTCATCAGGCCGGATTGGATGTATTGTTGGATCAACAATGGGAAGCTCCCAGAGCCTCAATGATGCTTTTGAATTAATGCTCCCCGAAAAAGACTTGACCTGTCTGCCCGCAATGAAGTTTTTCCAGTGTGTTTCCCACACTGCGGCAATGAATGTGGCTCACTATCTTGGACTGACCGGTTATGTCATGGCCACATCAGCGGCCTGCGCTTCCGGCCTGCAGGCTGTCGGAGCCGGATATGACCTGATAAGGCTTGGGAAGCAGGATGCCATGCTGTGCGGCGGAGCGGAAGAACTCCATCCTACTGTGACCGGCTCCTTTGATATCCTTTTTGCGACATCTGCAAACTTTAACCATGAGCCGGAAAAAACACCGCGTCCTTTTGATGCAAACAGAGACGGCCTGGTATGCGGAGAAGGAAGCGGAATACTTCTTCTGGAAGAATATGAACATGCTGTAGAGCGCAAAGCCAGAATATATGCTGAAATAATCGGATACCACACATGCGGAAGCGGGGTTCATGTGAGCCAGTCAAATAAAGATTCGATCATCGGATGCTTCAGGCACGCACTGAAAGATGCCGGTATCGGCCCGGAAGATGTCGATTACATAAATGCACATGCGACAGCGACAATACACGGAGACAAGGAAGAAGCCGAAGCAATCCGCGAGGTTTTTGGCGGCTTTGTGCCGGTCAGCAGCCTGAAAGGATACATCGGGCACACATTGGGAGCATCCGGTTCTATTGAGCTTATTGCATCCCTCATTATGATGGATAAGGAATGCATATATCCAACCCGGAATCTTGAATCGGTAAGCCATGACTGTGAAGGCATTTGCCATGTTATGAATAAATTAAATAAAAAAATCAATATACTGTTTAAAAACTGTTTTGCCTTTGGCGGAATAAATGCCTCGATTGTCTGTAAAAAAGTTGTATAATAATAAAATAGCAGGAGCAGGCCGCAGGTGTTAACTCTGTTAGAGAAAGATTCGGGCCAAATCAGGTGGTTGTTTCATGAAAAGGGTCTTACAAAAATCTAACAGCCTTCAGACTACAGCCTAACCAGCCTGAGTAACTGATAATAGGATACGAAATGATTGAGCAGGAAATCATAAAACTGACGAATCAGGTTTTTGAAGAATCGTTTGAAATAGAAAAAGAGAAATTAAAGCCGGAAATGAATATTTTCCAGGATCTCGGACTTGACAGTCTCGATATAGTCGACCTCGTGGTTGCCCTGCAGAATAAGTTCGGCGTGAAAATAAGAAACGATGACAGGATTAAGAACATAAGGACGCTGGGGGACATATATAAATTTGTTCTCTCATTGAAAGCGGAAGGAGCGTCCCCTTCACTTTAGCGGCAGAAATGAAAGAAACCTTGAAACTGATATGTTTTAACTTTATTTTCTATGTTCTTTTTATTCTTTTTTCACTCATTGGAATTCCGGTTTTTTCAGCGATTGTTGCTTTCCAGTCTATCTTTATTTCTCACCGGAATGGCATGAAAAAATTCCGCAGGGCCATTTCCTGGTACGGGCTTGTTATCATCAAGGCGCTCCCATACCCGTTTGTGAAGGTAATATATGAGGATCTGGACAAAACAAAAACCGCGGGACCCTTTATTTTTACCAGCAATCACAGATCTGCCTCGGACCCGTTTTTAATGGCCTGCCTTCCGTATGAGTGCGTGCAGGTTGTAAATATATGGCCATTCAAACTCCCGATACTCGGGTTCATGGCAAAATTGGCCGGATATTTGAGCGTAAGGGAAATGCCGTTTGAAGAATTCTCCAAAAAAGCGACCGGTCTTTTAAATGAAGGAGTCTCGATTATTACTTTTCCCGAAGGAACACGCTCGGCGGATGGCTCCCTTGGCCAGTTCCACGGCTCAATTTTCAGGGTGGCTCTGGAAACGGGTTATCCTGTTATACCAATATGCATAACCGGAAATGATAAGATTCCTGCAAGAGGGACACTGTTGCTTCGGCCAGGCACAATAAAGATACACAAGCTTTCTGCCATAACATACGATGAATACAAGGGGTTCACCCCTTATAAATTAAAGAATATGGTTCGCCAGTTAATTGCCGACGAGATTGAAGCCATGGAAGGAAAAGGAAATGCCTGAGCCATGCAGCAGCATATTCGGCTCCGGACTGGTTCAGGATTCAATAAATGAGTCCGTTCAAAAAAACGTGCTCCTTGCGCTTGAAATAAATTTTGACTATTGCCGCGAATTTGGTTTCTCAACGATCTTCATAGATGAAGGCTCTTTTTCTGAAACAATGCTTACGGAGGAAGAACTGCGCGACGTGATTGTCCAGTCAAAGTCTCTCGGTGTCAAGAAGATCATTTTTTCGGGGAAAGAGGTTTCATCTTATACCTGGATAAAGGAACTTATATCCTTTGCCAGTGATCTTGAGATAGAAACAGCCGTGACAAAAGATGATTATTTATGCGTTGCGACTTCCGGGAAAAATGATCCGCCATTTTGCACACGTCACAGGTTCTCCTGCGTTGTCAATTCTTACGGTTATGTATTGCCCTGTCCCGGACTTGAAATTCCATTGGGAAATGTACGCAGTCAAAAACTAAACGATATAATAAAAGACAGTGAAATTCTTTGTGATTTAAAAGACGGCACAAGCAGGATAAAGGGTCCCTGCCGAATATGTGAAAATGCTCAAACATGCTACGGATGCAGGGGAAGAGCCTACCTTATAACCGGAGATTATCTCGCATCTGATCTGATATGCATAAAAAATGAAACAGGCGGGCACGCAACAGTGTCTCTCCCTCTTCCGGTTGACGAAATAATACCGCAAAAACCACCCATGCGAATAATAGATACGCTCGACAAACTGGGCGAGCGGTCGGCTTCATGTTCCTCATTGATAAAAAAAGATATGCCCTTTATTGAAGATGACGGAACAGTTGATAATGTCGCATATCTTGAAATGATAGCCCAGTCTATTGCCGCGTTAAACGGGTTCAGGAACATGAATGAATCAGGATCCTCTCCTGAAGGGTATCTGCTGGGTGCAAAAAACCTAGAAATACTTGGGAAAGCAGCAGCGGGAGACAGTCTTACCATAATGGTTTTCAAGTACGCGCGCTACGGTGGTTTTGGCATTGTCAAAGGAATTGTGTCAAAAAACAGAGAAGTCCTCGCAAGGGGAGAAATAAAGGTATGGCATAAAACAGATGAATCTGATTAAGGAAAAAACAATGATAATCCGGGCAGTTACTATTTTTTTGCTTCTTTTTTCCGCTGCAGCTTACGGATACGCTCAGGATTCACAGGCCTCTGAAAAGACCCGAACAGATTTAAACGCGGTTTTGAGCAGACTTGAAAAAAAGATGTCGGGAATTAAAACCTTAAAAACCGGTTTTGTTCAGGAGAAAGAGCTTGCTGTATTCAAACAGAAAGTTATCCTGAAAGGAGCTGTCTATATAGAGAAACCTGCGCGGCTTGCCTGGCATGTAAATGAACCAATGAAATATATCATGGTTATGTCGCAGGACATGATCAGTCAATGGGATGAGGATACAAATAAAGTCCAGAAAATATCCCTTTCCAAAAATCCTGCTTTTGAAGCAGCGATAGGCCAGATGCAGAAATGGTTTTCCGGCGAATATACTCCCCTTCTGAAAGAATATGAGATAGTTCTGTTAAAGGAAAATCCGGCATCCCTTAAATTTACTCCCAGGGCTGAAACCTTCGCTGGCAATGTGATAAAAAGCGTGACGGTCGATTTCAGGAAAGATGAACAGTACATTAACAGGATATTTATTGAAGAAAAAAGCGGAGACACTACAAATCTCATATTTATCGACACTCACCTGAACATCCCGCTTGAGGATTCAGTCTGGAAGGTTAATCCCGGTGTCAAATAATTCTTCCTTAATTCATGCGAAAGAAAATGTCCGTACAAAAGCGCTCATATTGATAGTCTCTCTTATTGTTATTGCTGCTTCTGTGACAGGCATTTTTTTTATCTCTTTCGACAATAATATGGAACTGATGCTTCCGGACAATGATGAGATTCAAAGAAGCATGCGTTTTTTGCGCGAATCAAACTTTTCAGATAAAATTATCATATCTCTGGGACTTAACGATTCCGCATATACGGAAACCGATCTCATAAGTGAGGTGGACAGGTTCGCACAATCCCTTAAGCCTCCCCTCATAAGTGATGTGATGTACAGAGTCTCGGAAAGTGAAACAGCCAATGAAATGTTTCAATTTCTTAAATATATTCAACAGCTTACCTATGAAAAAACTCTCGAAAAAATCGATTCACAGTTAAATGACAACGGAATAAAATCGATTCTTCAGAAAAATTACAGGCAGCTCCTTTCCCCATCAAGTATTTTTATTACACCTATACTGCGAAGCGACCCTCTCGGCATAAAAACAGGTCTCCTTTCAGCATTGCAAAAACTATCTTCTTCAACGGGTTATGAGGTATCCATAAAGAATGGACACTTTATAAGTGAGGACGGAAAGCATGCTCTTTTGATTCTTAAAACCCCCGTATCTGTTACAGACGGTTTTGGTTCAAAAAATTTGATATCTTATCTGAAAAAAGAGATGGATGCCCTGCCGAAATTTATTAACGGAGATATCATAGCCGGCCATCTCCATACCGTGAGCAATGAGAACGTTATAAAAAGAGACATAAAGATAGTTTCGATAATTGCCGCAATTGCCTTTTTCTTTATATTTTTCTTTTTTTTCAGAGATATAAAAGCGGCATATATTTTTATTATACCCCTTGCGTCGGTTGCCGTTTCAATAAATCTTTCATATTTTATTATGGGCAATCTTTCATATTTTATTATGGGCATGGGCGCGGTGATAGCCGGAATTTCAATTGATTACGGGATACATATCTATATTGCGGTAAGCACAGGTTCGAACCGGAAAGAGGCTGTAAGAAATGTTACAAGGCCAATTGTAACAGGAGCCTTAACAACCATGAGTGTTTTTGCCGCATTCTTTTTCTCGGATGTTCGGGGATTCCATCAGCTTGCGGTTTTTTCGATCTTAAGCATAATCTTTTGTCTTTTATGCTCTTTGTACATACTTCCGGTTTTCATAGAAGGCAAAACAGCACGCGCCTTTCCTGCTTTTTTTGATGAAATTTCAAATGTAACAGAATCTGTATCAGACAAAGCAAAAATTTACTGCTGGGCAATCCTGATGATTATTTTGCTCTTCTTATCATCTAAAGCCGCATTTAACAGCGATATAAAACAATTTGACGGAAGCGAACCATATATATTCAAGGCAGAAGAAAATTTTCAGAGAGTCTGGGGAGAAAAGGATAATCCCGCGATACTTGTTGTACAGGAAGAGAGCCTTGAAAGAGCATTATTAATCAATGAACGCATATACCGGGAGTCGGTAAAGAGATTTGGAAATGAAGATATTTCAAATTTTGCAGCAATATGGCCTTCAAATCAGACAAGAACGGAAAACTCAGCAAGGTGGATAAAGTTCTGGAAGGAAAGGGAGGAAAAATTTAAAAAGCTGCTCGCAAAACACGGCGCGTCATACAATTTTTCAGACGACGCTTTTTCGCCATTTTTTGAGAATCTTTATGGTGAAATGAATACATCCGGATGGTCAGAAAACAACCTTTTTCTTAAGAGAATAAAGGAACGCTTCGTGCTTGAAAGCAGAAATGGCTATCAGGTATTGACCTATTTTCCTGATAATGATCAGTATATTGGAGCTTTCACAGAGTTTTGCCGGAATTATCCCGGATCATTTATAGTATCAAGGAAGAGCCTTTCAAAAGCTCTTTCCGATTCAATATCCTCTGAAATAATTTATCTTTCAGCAATTGCGGCCTTTTTTATTCCTTTTTTTACTCTTATATTGCTTAAGAATCTGCGGCTGGCCATCCTTGCCCTTATTCCGGTTTTTACAGGGATTATTGCATCTTTGGGTATACTTCCCGTAATGGGTTTGACTTTGAATGCCCCCAGTATAATTGCTATTATGGTTGTAACAGGCCTGTGCATTGACTACGGAATATTCATGGCTTATACCTCCCGCTACCATTTAAAAACCGGCACTGCAATATCCGTATTTCTGTCCGCTTTTACAACCCTGATAGGAGCCGGAGTTCTTCTTTTTGCCAGACATCCTGTTCTCTTTTCCATTGGAGTAACACTCTTTTCAGGTGTGCTGGCAGGATATATGGCATCGGTCGCTGCTGTTCCGTCTATTTACAGGCTATGGTTTGATAAAAAAGGAGACGTCTTGACTTGAAACATCTCGTATTAACCTGGATTATGGTTTTATGTCTTGCCGGATGCGGCTCAATCCCGTTTCAGTCGGCTCCCTTTATGTCAATGGAAAAGGCCGAACCAGGGCTGGTGAAAGAACAGTTTTCGCTCATGCTGCCGGACAGGTTTCAAATCATAAGCACCATTGCTTTTGAATATAAGGGACAGTCCATATCATTTATAGGATATTCCGATATCAATACTAAAGAAAAAACATTTACCGTGGCAGGCATAAACCAGGTTGGCATAAAGTTATTTGAAATAACCGGTAATAGTGATAGAACCGAATTAAAGTTTGCGATAGAAGACTTTACAAAAAAAGGAAATTTTACTGAGGTTGTAGCCGGAGATATCAGAAAAATATACTTTAACAGATTGCCATCAGACAGTTCAAAAGTATATAAGAAAAAACATGAGATTGTTTTTGTTCAGAACGAACCGGGAGAAGTCATTGAGTTTGTTTTTGCCGGGCCGGGCAATCTTCTCGTTGAAAAGCGCTGCATTGTTGATAATCAGGCCATATGGAGAGTAACTTATTATGAATACCTCGAAAAAAACGGAAAATTGCATCCGGCAGGAATTATTCTTGAAAATATTAAATATGACTATAAATTGATAATGAGGTTAAAAGAAATCAGGTCATGAATATACTGGCGCGGGAAATAAAGAGTTCTATATCTAACCTTGAGGAAAGCGGTGATAAAATAAAAGCAAGGTTCCTCTTTAAGCCTGATTTTACAGGGTTTAAAGGCCATTTTCCCGGCAGGCCTGTGTTGCCTGGCGTGTGTAAAATTCAGGCGGTTATTGCAATGCTTGAAATATGGCATCAAAAAAGTATTTGTATAAAAGAGATTTCAATGGCAAAATTTTTTGCTCCTGTATTTGACAATCAGGAAATTGTTGTTACAACTAATAAACTTACAGGATTTGATAAAACATCCGGCGGAATAAAGATAAAAGCATCTGTTACAAGTAACGGAAAAAAAATTTCTGACCTTCAGCTAATATTAATGGCCTTGTGACAAAGCTTTTTAATGACCATCATTTTTTTATAGATTAAAGTAACAATAAACCAGAGACCATGAACAATAAACCAGAGACCATAGACCAGAAACCACCAACTTTCCGCCGCAGGAAAAACGGCTATTTTGAACGTATTGAAGGAATGCCTGAACCCGTTTCGGTCAGCGTGAAAAGACGCGTCAATTTCAGTGAAGCAGACGTTCTGGGGATTGCCTGGCATGGCAGATATCTTATATTTTTTGAAGATGCTTCAGCCGAGCTTGGAAGGCGTTGCGGCCTTTCATATATGGATTTTTATGAGGCTAACCTGCGAGCTCCGATAGTTCAGCTTCACATAGATTTTTTTCAACCGCTATTACTCGACGAAGAATTTACCGTTACAGCATCGCTTATATGGAATGATGGAGCAAGGATCAATACGGAATACTCGATAATTAAAAATGACGGAAGCACAGCGGCAACAGGATACACTGTACAAATGTTCACGGATGGCGTAAGCGGCGAATTCCTTATAGCATCACCTAAACTTCTTGAAAAATGCCGTAAAAGATGGAAATCAGGAGATCTGAAATGTCCTCGTTAAAAGCGGTTTCAGTAGCATTCGACATGGTGACCCCTTACGGGTGGGGGACAGGTTCGTGCTGGAACGGGCTTTTGTCAAAAACAAGCGCCATTCGCCGCATAGACCGCTTTTCAACAAGCCTGATGCAGACCGATAATGCGGCGACAGTTCCTGATCTGAAGCCAAACAGAAATGAATCTCTTGTAATGCAGATGCTGACGCCACTTTTGGA
Organism: Desulfobacterales bacterium; assembly: GCA_046485065.1. GTDB lineage: Bacteria > Desulfobacterota > Desulfobacteria > Desulfobacterales > RPRI01 > RPRI01. Next base: position 27,482 of record JAWOHP010000121.1, read on the forward strand.
AAAAATTGTCCCAGAAATACCCCATGATACTTTTGTTATTCTGGCAACGACTACAGGTGAAATAGAGTTTTTACAAAGGTCCGTAATAAGCGGGGAGCATGAAGCAATAAAAAGCCGTCCTGATCATCTGCTGAACAAAATCATGCTCCTTACAGGAACATGGGGCGGCGGAATGGTTGTTTCAGCAGCGTGCGTTTCTTCCAGTGCGGCAGTCTCAAGAGCAGCATCTATGATACGCGGTAAAGAAAGAGATTCTATTCTTGTTGTGGCTTGTGACTCTGTGTCAGAGTTTGTTACCGCTGGATTTTCTTCCCTTATGGCTCTTGACAGGCATATGGCAAAGCCTTTTGACAAGAACAGAAGCGGCTTGAGCCTTGGCGAAGCGGCAGGTTTCATGCTTCTTATGAGCGAAGAGAGAGCCGTGAGGGAAAAAAGAGACATACTTGGAGAAATTGCGGGCTGGGGACTGACAAATGACGCGAATCATATAACTGGTCCGTCAAAGGACGGAAGTGGTCTTTCAAATGCTGTTTTGAATGCCATTAAATCAGCCGGAATTTCCGACATGGAGATTGGCTGTATTTCAGCCCACGGAACCGGAACTCCCTACAATGACTCAATGGAAATGAAGGCGCTAAAAATGATTTTCGGCAAAAATCCGGTTCCACTCTATTCGGTAAAGGGTGGAACCGGCCACACAATGGGCGCCGCAGGCCTCCTTGAAATCATAATCGGATTCGAAACCCTGAATAAAAAGATAGTTCCGCCCACCGTAAACCTTCGGGATACCGACCGGGAAGCTGAAGGCTGGGTTTTCCACGAATCACAACCTTTTGATAGTGCCGTGACGCTTTCAACAAACTCGGGTTTTGGAGGAGTCAATTCTGCCCTTATCCTGAAAAAAGCGGAAAAGGTATCATGATTGCTGTAACAGGCATTGGGTGGCTCGCCCGGAAAGAATACGGCTGTGTTATCGGCAAAGTTAAAAAGCGCCATGAAGGGTTTGACTCTCTCTATGCCTCTTTTAAGCGCGAATTGCTATTTTCGTATCCGGTAAAAAACTTCAGCAGATTTGATACAATTTCAAAAACAACATGTTTTTGCGCCGCCCTTGCGTTAAAAGACGCAGGAATTTCCTATTCGGCAGATCAGAAAAAAGATATCGGAATTTTCGGCACCAATGAATCCGGATGTCTTGAATCCAATATTAATTACTTTAAGGATTACATAGAAAGCGGAAGAATACTTGCAAGAGGAAACCTTTTTATCTACACGCTTCCGTCCATACCACTGGCCGAAGCGGCAATCCATTTCGGATTAAGCGGACCTCTGCTCCATTTATCATTTAACGACGGGAAAATCTCGTCTCTCTTGTCTTTTGCCGGAAAAAATATCCTTGAAGGACAAACTCCGTCAATCCTTGCGGTAAGAGCAGAAGAAAACGACGCGATCTGCTTTGTTCTGCAAACCGAATATGCGGTTTTAGCCGGAAAGAGTATAAGCCTTGAAGCTGTGAGTGCCGCAGCGGACAAATCAATCTTTTCCGAAATGATAACAGCTTTAACCGTTTTGGCATAATCTGTTATCAAATAACAGGAATAGGAATTGCTTAAAAAAGAGGACTTTTGTGAAAATAAAGCTTGTTTACCCCAGATGGCCCAAATTAAAAAACCAGCCCGAATTTAACCTTCCTCCTCACGGGCCTGTCGTTTTTGCAGCCGCTGTTAGCGATGATATGGAAATATCATTCTGTGATGAAAATGTCGAACAGCTTGATTTCAACGAAGATGCAGATTTGATAGCCATCTCTGTCATGCTGACATGCCAGATGCCCCGTGCCTGGGAAATAGCTGATGAATACAGAGCTTGCGGAAAAAAAGTGATATTTGGCGGAATTGCGACAATGCTTCATGCTGATGAGACGGCACTTCATGCAGATTCGGTGTTTTTAGGTGAAGCAGAAGGACGATTTGATAATGTTATAAATGATTTTAAAAACGGCTCTATTAAAAAACTGTATGACTTTCACCTCGATTTCCCCGAGACATCCCTTATAGGAACGGCGCGCAGGAGCATATTAAACCGGGATCTATACAATTTCCGTGGAGTCCAGATGGTCGATCTCATTCATGCTTCCCGCGGCTGCCGGTTTAACTGCTTTCCCTGCTGCACTCCATATCTCGGAGGAAGAAAATTCAGGCCGCGCCCCATAGACGCTGTTGTCCGGGAACTAGAAAGCATTGAGAATAATCGTCTCTTTTTTGTTGATAATTCTCTCGCACAGAATGACGAGTGGGAAAAAGCCCTTTTTAAAGCCATTGCCCCTTTGAAAAAAAAATGGATATCCCATCCGATAAAGGACGATGATGAAATACTTGATCTGGCGGCAGAAGCAGGATGCTGGTACGTTTACCAGGCAATTGTTGACACATCGGATCATATCCGCAAAAGGGTTAAACGCCTAAAGGACCGCGGAATAGGTGTTGAAGGAACCATAATACTTGGAACCGATGAGCATGATGAGGATTATATAAAAAGACTGGTTGATTTTCTCCTAGAAATCGACCTTGATCTTGCGGAATTTACGATACTTACACCGTTCCCTCACACTCCCATAAGAAGCCGGCTGGAAAAAGAAAACAGAATACTCCATAACGACTGGGCCCGCTATACCGCAGGTGAGGTTGTCTTCAGACCTGCAAAGATGAGCGTTGATTCACTTCAGAAAATGTATGAGTATGCATGGGAAGCATTCTATGCCAGCCTGTGCAAGGAAATTCAGATGGCCAGGCTGTACATAAAGGTGATTGAAAAGGAAAAGCGTGACGGGACATATAAAAAAGGATCTCCTGCCTCAGGCCGTAAAAGAAAGTTATCAAGAAGCGGAGTTGTAATTTAATGAAGGTTTTGCTGATCGGGGCGAATGTCGCCAGCACACCATATTATGTATATCCTCTGGGACTCAGCATGGTTGCCACGGCACTCAGAAAAGCCGGACATGTTGTAACCCAGTTCGACTTTTTAAGAAACGACATGTCTCTTGAGGCTTTGGTCAACGAATTAATATCGTTTGAACCTGGCATTATAGGTATATCAATGAGGAACATAGATAATGTTAACCTTATGAATGAGCTAAGATATATTGATGCAGTTAAAGATATTGTCAAAAATATCCGGGATGTAACAAATTCACCTGTTGTATTGGGTGGTTCGGCTTTTTCAATAATGCCTGAAACAATTTTAAACGAGGTTGGTGCCGACTATGGAATAATCGGTGAAGGAGAATCGCTGATGGTCGGGCTTGTCAATAACGCCGAGACAGGAAAGTTTCCAGAAAAGGGGTGTATCCGGTCTTCATACTACATGGACGGGGAAGATATTCCTGCGGCCTGCTATGATCCTGGCATCATGCAGTTTTATCTTAAAAGCGGGAGCATTGCCTCTTTACAGACAAAACGCGGCTGCACCCACAAGTGCATTTACTGTTCATATCCTTTTTTGGAAGGCTCTGCGATTCGCTCGAGAAATCCCGGAGCAGTAGTTAATGATATTGAAACTCTGATAAACGATCACAATGCAAAGTATATATTCTTTACCGATTCAGTATTTAACGACGATGAAGAATCTTACCTCGAAGTCGTGACAGAAATGAAAAAGAGGAACATTTATATACCATGGACCGCCTTTTTCAAGCCTGAAGGATTGAATGACAAACATGTTGAGCTTATGAAAGAGACCGGGCTCAAAGGGGTTGAAATAGGCGCTGACGCCTCCACGGATACAACATTGATGAGACTGGGGAAGGGGTTCAGGTTTAAAGACATAATTGCCTGCAATGATTTGTTCGTAAGGCATGGTATTGCAACTGCGCATTTTTACATGTTTGGATGCCCCGGTGAAACAAAAGAAACAGTAATGCAGGGCCTCGAAAACATAAAGAACCTCAAAAAAACCGTTTCTTTTATTTTCATGGGTATACGGATCCTGCCCGATACGCTCCTTCACAGTATCGCGATAAGGGAAGGCATTGTTTCCCAGGAAAATACACTGCTTGAATCAGTTTATTATATTGCTCCAGGACTGGAAAAAGAGTGGCTGGAAAAAACCCTTACAGAAGGATTTTCTGGAATCAGGCATTGCGTTTTCCCTCCGGATGCAATGGATGAAAGTCTTCGGTTTCTGCACAAACTCGGATATTCGGGCTCCCTTTGGGATATGCTTATACCGGCTGATAAAAAACCCGGCAGGCGAAGAGTCCATGGAACAAACTGACCGGATAAACAGTGAAAACATCTGGTGTGTTATTCCGGTTTATAACAACGTGAACACAGTGAAATCAATTGCCGCAGGATGCCGTTTATACTTGAAAAATATTCTTGTAATTGATGACGGCAGTACGGACACCGATCTTTCAAGGCTGTTTCAGGATACCGACATAAAAATTATTCGCCATGAAAGAAACCTGGGTAAAGGCAGGGCGATAATGACTGCCGTGAAATTCATTGCGGAAAACGGCGGTCATTTCATGATAACCATAGATGCGGACGGACAACATTACCCCGAAGATATAAAAAAATTCATCCCCCTCCTGTCAGGTGATGATTCTTCGATTATTATAGGTTGCAGGAATTTTGAAATAAATAATGTTCCAGCATCAAGCCGATTCGGAAGAAAATTTGCCAATTTCTGGCTGCGAGTTGAAACCGGAATTTCAATCGGAGACTGCCAGAGCGGATTCAGGGCGTATCCTGTAAAATACCTCTCTATGATAAAGATGCACGGATCACATTACGACTTTGAGGCGGAAATACTTGCAAGGGGAGCATGGGCAGGACTTAAATTAAAAACGGTTCCTATAGAAGTCTGGTATCCTGAGCCGCAATCAAGGGTCTCATCCTTTAAACCGTTTCTTGATAATTTCCGTATTTCGGTCATGCACGCAAGGCTTGTTGGAAGGCGTCTTCTGCAAAAAACATTGGGTGTTGATCATGCAAACGAATAGTCGGGCTGATAAAACAGGTCCCAAAAAAAGAGGAAACAGGGCAGGTTTCTGGTTTTTTGAAATGTTTATTCGCATATCCGGACTTCGTGGCGCATATGGTTTTTTATACTTTGTCTGCCTCTACTACCTGATTTTTGACAGGCATGCCGTATCATCCGCATCGCCTTATATTGACAGAAGATTCCCGGATAGTGGTATGCTGGCAAGAAATTTTCATACATACAGGCTTTTTATAAGTCAGGGAAGACAGCTTGTTGACCGGCTGGCCGCTATTGTTTCAAAAAAGCAGTTATTTGATATAAAGCTTAACGGTTATGATAATCTCATGGCGCTCTTGCAAAAGTCAGACAAGGGAGTCATACTGCTCACATCCCATTTTGGAAACTGGCAGATCGCCCTTACCTCTCTGAACAAACTGGGGAAAAGAGTATATCTTCTGATGCGTGAAGAGGAAAATCAGGCTGTTAAGAATTCCTTAAATGTGGGGAATGAAAAAGGAGATATAAGGATCATATCCCCTGAACAGGCATTTGGGGGAGTTATTGAAATCATGAACGTTCTTAAGAAAGGACATGTCGTCTCTATAATGGGGGACAGGAACTATGGCGCGAAGGCGTTTAAAATTGATTTTCTTGGTGAAAAAGCCTTTTTCCCGTTCAGTGCCTTTGCCATAGCTGCAGCTGCAGAATGTCCTGTCGTGATTCTGATAGCAGCAAAAGACTCTGCATATAGCTATGCTGTTGATGTTACTAACATACTTGTCCCCTGCTGCAAAGAGAGCAGAAAGAAAAATGAACAGCTTATCCCGTGGGTGCAGGAATATGCAAATATTCTTGAAAAATATATTCACAAGTACCCATACCAGTGTTTTCTTTTTCATGATATATGGAAAAGCTGATAAAAAATGATGGACTCTTAAAAAGTAAATTTTCACACGAAGGCACAAAGGCACGAAGATAATCTTATTGAAAACATTCAGGTTTATCTTTGTGTTCTCAGTGATCTTTGTGTGAGGACCACTTTTTGCAAAGCCTTCAAAAATAATTAGTGTCTATTTGTAAACAAATTTTGGACACATTCGAGTTTCCAATTCGGAAATAGGTAATTTTAGGCAAGCTCAAGGAAATCAAGGGATTGCGCGGAGACATATATATAGTACGTCGCACAAGAAATCCCGCAGATTGACACAGAGATTGCTCAAAAGAGCCATTTCTGGATGGAAACTAATTAAGGAGAATGATTGGATGGAAGAAAGTAAGGAAAAAAATCTGGCTGAAATCAGGAAACTCCTGAAAGAGCTGCTGGTTGAAAATTTATCTCTTGAAGATATCCGGCCGGAAGATATTAAAGATGATGAAATACTTTTCGGAGACGGGCTGGGTCTTGACTCACTGGATGCAGTCGAAATTGTTGTGCTGCTCCAGAGAAACTTCGGCCTTGAAGTTAAAGACATGAAGCAGGGACGGGAGATTTTTTATTCTGTGGATACACTTGCAAGATATATATATATAAACAAAAAAACAACATGACCTCTTGGCTTAAATCTGTATTATATTTTTTATGAAGGCGGTAATTTCAGGAATAGGAATAATTTCTGCTGCGGGTTTTAATCTTGAACAAAACCTTAAAGGGCTGAAAAACGGAAAAAGGAATGGGGGTAAGGTCTCTGCTTTTTCCACTATTCTGCCCTATCCGGTATTTGAGGTAAAATCTCTGCCTGAAAAATGTGCAGAAGAAGGGATGCGAACCCGAAACCTTGCTTTTACCGCCTTGAAAGAGGCCTTGGACAACGCAGGATTACAGGCTCCTCTTTCCGGATTCAGAACCGGAGTTTGTATCGGGACAACGGTCGCAAGTCAGCTTAATGACATTTCTTTTTACACCTCATTCAGAAAATCCGGAAGCGCTGACTTAAAGCCTGTCGACCTCTTTTTAAAAGGCAATCTCGCAGAGTCCGTGGCAGGTTTTCTCAATGCGTCAGGGCCGTCCGTTACAGTTGTAAATGCCTGCTCCTCAGGAACCGATGCTATCGGCATAGCTCTTTCATGGTTAAAGGCAGGTTTCTGTGATGTCGCCATAGCCGGAGGCGCCGATGAAATAAATCGCGTTCCATTATGCGGTTTTGGCTCTCTCGGAATATTGAGCAACTCTCTTTGCGCCCCCTTTGATAAAAACAGGTCAGGCCTGAACCTGGGTGAAGGCGCCGGCATTCTTATTATTGAAAGAGAGGATTTTTATATTAAAAGATGCGGAAAACCATCCCTGTATCTTTCAGGATACGGGTCATTTGCCGATGCATACCATCTGACAGCTCCAAGGCCTGACGGGACAGGGCTTGAGTCAGCCATCAGAAAAGCGTTATCTGATGCGGGAGTTTTACCGGCTGATATCTGTTTCATTAATGCCCATGGAACCGGCACACTGGACAACGACAAAGTTGAAGGATCAGTCCTTTCAAGAGTTTTTGGCAATAAAATAAAATTTCTTTCTACAAAGGGTTATACCGGTCACACTCTTGGCGGCGCGGGGGGTATTGAGGCAGTATACACGGCTGCAGCGCTGAAAGAGGGATGGATACCTTCAAATGCCGGATTTGAATGTAAGGATGATGATATACCCATAACTCCTGTAACGGAGAACACCGACATAAAAGGCTCATTCGCGTTGTCGACCTCACTTGCCTTTGGCGGAAACAACTCGGCAATAGTTATCGAAAGAGCATAAGAATTTTTATGAGGAGTCAAGGGTTCAAGGGGTCGAGGTTCCGAGTGAAAAGTAAGAATTTGCCCTTTTATGTCATTCCCGCGAAAGCGGAAATCCAGTCTTTTCAAATATTCTTGGACTCCCGTTTGCACAGGAGTGACGACTTTGAGACTTTTTGCGAACTCATCATTTCCAGGTTTTAATATGTATATTTCAGGAATAGGAATAGTTTTTACACGCGGGCGGGGAATCGATTCTTTCGAAAAAGCCCTGAAAGAAGGATGGGTAGAGCCTTCAAGGACAGGTTCCATTCCAGCATACCGGGTCAGTCGGGAAACTCTGACTGATGCCTCTTTATCAAAAAAGATAAGACGCGCTGACAGGTTCAGCAGGATGGCGGTTATTTCCGCTTTTGATGCATACATGGACAGCGGCATCATCGTTAATGAAAGGGAAAAACTCGGGATTATTCTTGCAACGGCTTTCGGCCCGCATTCAACAACTTTCAGTTTTATTGACGATATACTCGATTACGGAGACGCAAATGTCTCTCCAACTAAATTCTCAAACTCGGTTCATAATGCCGCTGCATCATATGTATCTGCCGTACTTGACAGCCGAGGGCCTACAGTAACTCTTACACAATTTAAGTTTGCTTTTCAAAACGCCCTTATTCTTGCTAAGTCATGGATAGCTGAAGGCCGATGTGATCATGTTCTTTGCGGATGCGCTGAAGAACTCGGCATGGTAATGGAGTATATATGTAGAATGAAACTGAATATTGCAAAAGACGGAGAAATCAACCCGTTTGCCTTTTCGGATTCTCCGGTTGCTGTTCCAGGCGAAGGATCGGTATTTGTCATGCTGTCAAAAGAAAAAGGCCGCAGTAATTATGGAAAAGTTGCCGAAACATTCTTTTCCCAAAACATGACCGGCAATCCCGATATTATAGTAATAGATACTGACGGAATGACCGCAGACGAAACGGATTACAGGGATATAATCGATTATGGTTCATTGATAGCCGGGTATTCACCTGTTTTCGGAAGCATGCTGACAGGAAGCACATTCAACTTTGCTGCCGCCGCGCTCATGTTAAAAAACCAGATTGCTTACAACTGCATTTTTCAGGATAATCCCTTTGGAGCAAAATTGTGTGTTGAAACTTCTGCAAAAAATCTTGATGAGATATGCTGCATTAAAATCTGCGGACCGGAAATTAAAACCATTGTAAAACTGCAAAAATAAGGAGTCATTCATGGGAAAAAATCACAAAGTTATCATAAGTCTTAGTATCATGTTTGTTTTAGCCTTAGCCTGTTCCACCCTCTATGCGGGAAGTCTTTCCGGTCAAAAATATTATACGAGGACAAATATCTGGTATGAGAGTCCAAACGACATCTTGTCCACAAATTACCACAGGGGAGTAATTTTACCTGTCGGGACAAAAGTCAGCATTCACAGTATTAATAACAGGAGAATTCGGTTTACACCTGAAGGAAGTGGCCAGCTCTTCACCCTTATTAATGTAAAGGCAAGCACGATTAACACCGAAGAACTTTTTAACAGGTATTTTTCCACAGAACCTGTAGGAATAGGAATAGGTGAATATTCCCAGGTAACAGAAGCTGACCGTGAAAACATTAAAAACGGTACGATAGCTATTGGAATGAGCAAGAAAGCGGTTCTTATGGCGTACGGATATCCGCCAAGTCATAAGACTCCCCTTTTAACCAGTGATATCTGGTATTACTGGTATGCGCGTCTTCACAAGGTTAATGTGTATTTCAAAGATGACAAGGTCTTTAAAATTGAAAAAATAGAACCGGCAGAGTTCCCTGGATTTACGAAATCAATTGTCGATTCTGAAGGCGGGATTAAAAAAAAGGCCAAATAGAATATGGAAAATGTTTGTAAATATTCTGGGGAAAGGAATCAGAAATATTGTTAGACAAGAGCTACACCATTAAAGGGTGGCATAATGCGAACAAATATTCAAAGCCAGTCTCTATGGATTATCATAAAATAGAAAAGATTGAACCGAAACAGCGAGCGCATTTCTCGCTGCTTGCAGCGGGGTTAGCGAGCAAATAGAAATGATGCTATTCCATACGATTGAAGATTTCAGAGGAGCCCTTATGTCAGATCGTAAGTATGGATCGATTCGATCTATTGTCGAACGCCTCGGTGGCTCGATGGTCTACGAGCGCGAAGGCTATCGGCACGGTGCATGGATGATCAGGATCGGAGAGAATAGCTTAACCATTGAAGCTGGCGGCAAGTGGTCGTTCCCCCAGTTAGACCGTCTGTACGTTCCGCGGGTTCCAGACCCGAGACACTGGGACGATTATTCGGACGAGTTGGTACCGGACGCTGAAACGCAGTTGTTGTCCATTTTGGGTATCTCAAGCAAAATACCCGAACGCCTCTCCGATGAGATGGAAGGACTCTCGCGGCTCATTGAGCGGACGAAATGGAAATTTGCATGGACCTACGCCCGCACCTATCCTCATGAATACACGACCAAGGCACTATGCAGCTCGGAAGATCATGCTAGGCTTATTGACTGCATTGAACGATATGGCGTCATAGAGCGTTTCGGCTCCTCTCACCGCAAGTACTTCTACTTTGAAGAACGTAAATACTGGCACATGGGGGAACCGGACTCCGAGGATTCGGAGAAGTGGCCGAACGTCATCAACCGCGCATGGGTAGATGTCAGACGTCATGCTGCAAACGTTAATCACCGATGGACCGCTGAGGAGGTAGAACTTCAGATGCGGTTGTGGGAGATTCAACTCGAAAAATCCACAGATCGTCCCAAGTCGGATACACCATAGAGGGTGAACACCCTCTTCTGGTGGAGAGATTAAGGCGCGAGTACTGCCCAACCCGTGCGTGCGGCCGTCTTTGCTTTGCTGCGCTTTGTAACTCGGCTGACGCTGGCCGTTGGCCACACCAGATAATTGAATCTTGACAAAATGCCACCTATAATGTACAGTTAAATGTACATATCAGGAGGTGCATAAATGAAAAGTGTTGCATTCACAGATTTCCGTAAGAATGCTTCAGATCTAATAACTGAGGTAGAACACGGGGAGACGATTATTCTTCTCAGGCGTGGAAAGCCAGTTGCTGAAGTGATTCCGTTTTCTGATAAAACACAGAGGTCCCCGGCATGGAAACAGCCAGCAATCCGTCTGCGCATTCAGGGAAGCGATTTATCCTCGGCTATTTTGGAAGAGCGTGAGACGACTTCATGAAACTTGCAGTCGATTCATCATCATTCGCCAAAAGATACGTGCAAGAGATCGGTAGCGAAGAACTGGAACATTTCTTGAAAAACGCTTCTGAGTTGGCTTTCTCTGTTGTTTTGGTGCCAGAAATTATTTCCGGCCTCAATAGACGTTTAAGAGAGCACGTTTTAACTCCGGCTGATTATCGTGCCGCAAAAAAACAACTGTTGAATGATGTCAGCGATGCGACACTCTTGCAGATAACCCCTTCGGTGGTCTCACGCTCCGTAAAGCTCCTTGAAAACAATGTGCTGCGTGCGATGGATTCTCTTCATCTCGCATGCGCCCTTGAGTGGAGGGCTGACCTGTTTATAACATCCGACAGGAGGCAATATATGGCTGCAAAGAATTCGGGCCTTATTGTTGAATGTATTGGCCAACCAGTCGTTGGAGCCGATTGCTAACAAGTCGTTGGAGCCGATTGCTAACATTCCGGCACATTACCTATGCTATCCTCTTATTGACAAAAGGCAGACATTGGCCTATATTAAAAACATGAAATATTTAAATTGGGACCTTGATAAAAACGAAATTTTGAAGGCTAAGCGCGGGATTTCCTTCGAGCAAATTGCCTTTTTAATCGAATCAGGGCATATCCTCAATATTGAAGAAAACCCCAAAAGACCTAATCAGAAGATCTATGTTCTGGAAATTGAGGGCTATGCTGTAATTGTGCCTTATGTGGAAGAATCTGATGAGATTTTTCTTAAAACGGCCTTCCCAAGTCGAAAATATACAAAGCGCTATGGCCTGAAGGGGGCATTATGAAAAAAATAAATAAAATAGTATTTGAACCGATTGATAGGGGAGAAAAAGAGTTGATGGAATCAATTGAGCGGGACGAATGGAAACCTGTAAAGAATTTGAAACAGGAAAAAGAAAAGGCCATTGTCGCGGCTCGGAATACTTTGAAAAAGGATAAACGAATCAATCTCCGGTTGAGCGAAAAAGATTATCATCAAATTCAGATAAAAGCTATTGAGGAAGGTATTCCTTATCAAACATTTATTTCAAGTATTATACATAAATATTTGAATGGCTCTCTATCTCCGAAAGTATAAACCGGAATAGAACCTGTCACTGAAGCCAAACGCATAAAGGCCGCTCTGGCTGAGTTCGGAGTTAAATAATAATAATGTGTTCACAGTGCCCGGCTTCACCCGTTCCGGGGAGCCAACAATCAGAGCCCGGCCTTTTTTAGAGAGCTATGCTTTTTTAATCGGGGCGTGTGTCTATTTATCATGCATACTTTGACATATCGCTTCTGTAGGCTGCCTGTACCGCCTGTTCCATACGGTTGATTTCTTCTTCCAACAGGGAATGAAAATGGCTTGAATGTTTCCGCTCTAAAAAATTTTCCGTTGTTTTCCAGACAGAACCGGACAAATAATCTTTTGAACATACGGATAAAATAAGTGGAACTTTATTAAAATTAAGAAGTGTGATAAGAGAAAAATATATTCTCAATCTGTTATATAATACTATAACCTATTGAAATAATTTCCATCATAATATAGAGACAATTGCTACAGTCGTCATTCCCGTACAAACGGGAATCCAGAAGTTTTTGCAACATATTTAAAAGACTGGATAGCGCTAGTGCTTCACTACGTGTCCCACTTTCGTGGGAATGACAAATTCTTCTCTTTTAAGTACTTTTGCAATTGGCTCTATAGTATATGAAAAATATTTGTGACTGCTAAAGAGACAGTGGCCAGAAACATGGCTTTAAGGTTAAGATTGCTTTTAAATACTTTTTAACCAAAGGAGGTTAACAGGACATGAAATCATACCTCAAATATAATCGGACTTGTGCCATAATAGTCACATCTATTCTATTTTGTTATACTTTTTCTTTCGCGCAAACTGAAATAATTAAAGATGCTGTAGTTGATGCAAAAGATAATGAAATCATTTCGAAACTACACGCCCTGGAAATAGGACCTGAAATATCATTCATTGAATATAGAGAACCGGGTGTAATGAAAGAAGAAGGAATGATGATCGGAATTGGTGCGTCATATACTTATCACAACGGCGCTATGATTAAGATTGCTGGCAGATACAGTTATGGACAGGTAGACTACCAAAATTCAGGTACCACTAATAATATAGATGATATCATATTTGAAATCAGAATGCTTGGCGGTCACGACTTTAAGATTTCGAATTCATTTACGATAACGCCATTTTTAGGTCTTGGTTACAGATATTTGGAAGATGATGCGGCAGGAAGAATCAGTTCCACAGGCCATTATGGATATTTAAGAGAATCAAAATATTACTACAGTCCGATTGGCATAGAAGCGGTAAATGTTTTAGATAATGGCTGGTCTGCCGGTGCAATTATAGAATATGATTATTTTTGGAAAGGAAAGCAAAAAAGCTATTTAAGTGATATTGACTCCGGTTATAATGACATTTCAAATGACCAGAACGATGGTTATGGCATTCGAGGATCCATAAATATCAGGAAACAAACAGATCGGGTATTTTTTGTAATAGAACCTTTCATAAGATATTGGAATATTGATAACTCGGATTTTCAAAACTGGACATATTATGGGATTGTTATAGGGACCGGATGGGAACCTAAAAATGAATCTACAGAAATCGGCGTAAAGTTTATGATAGGATTTTAATTATCTCAACTCCTTGACCCAGTTCCCGGGAGAGACCGACTGTTATTATGGTGCGGCAAAAATTTCATAAACCTTGATGTTATTGATGTTTGGGCATTAAACCTTGTACCGTAGGGACAAAAAAATTAATACAGAGAAAAGATGAATAATAAAAGCAGAAACATTGAAGAAACACTGATAAAAGAAGTAGCCGCGATACTCTCCATAGATCAGGGCTCGGTTGGACCCGAAGTTCCACTTCACGAGATGGGATTGGATTCCCTTGGTTTTGTTGAACTCCTTGTTGTAGTAGAAAAAACTTTCAAAATAAGGCTCATGGAATCCGGCCTTACCAGGGAGGATTTTAAGACAATAAGGTCTCTTGCTGCCAAAATCGGGATTATGACGTGAGACTTTTGAAAATTTTATGGAAAATCTCAATTTAAGTATATATGAATATTTCTCTGCCGTACTCCAAAAACAAACGCTATCTGACAGGAATCGACTGGATTATACATGTATTAAATTACATGACCCTGAAAGAGACAGGCGCAGGATTCATGTCGCAGGTGGTTTTTGAGCTGGATGGGAACGTCAATGCTCTGCAGATCGAATCTTTTATTTCCGCTTTTATGAAAAAATTCCCGGTTTTAAACGGCCACACTTCAAGAGATTTCAATCTTGCGCCTTACTGGAAAATACCCGCCGAGGCGAAAGACAATATCTCGTTTGAAACCATTCATTGTGAGGATTCTGATAAGAAGGATGCTTCTCCTGACGATGTTTTAACCGATCTTGAAAAGGGAATAAACAGGCCTTTTAAAAACAGGAAAGAACACGTAGCTTTCCGCCATATAACAAAAGGAGAAAAAAGCTATGTCGTAATGACTTTCGATCATCTCGTTTTCGACGCCAGAAACGCGGAGGCTTTTCTCAATAAGTTCCAGGAGGAATTCAGCGGCAGGCAATATAACGGAAGCCGGATATACCAAGAACCTGCTCATCTTTCCATGTGGATGGACAAGTTTAAGGCCGGACAGCGGGTAAACAGGGCTTTTCTTCATATAGCGGACATAGTTCCTCCGCGTGTATTGTCCATCCCTTCCGGCAAAAAAGCTTTTAAATTCAAAATTCTCACCTTCAACAAAAAAGAGGCTGAAGCAATAACTGAAAATGCATTCAATCAGGCCGGCTACCTCATGCTGATGCCGTATGCCCTTTCAGTTTCAATATCCGCCCTGCATGAAATATTTGCCGGACGGGGATTTACTTCAGGAAATTATATTATTCCGGTTTCAATTGATACAAGAAAGAAAGAAGAAGTTATGCGGCAGTTTTTTTTCAGCAATGTATCTTTCTTTCTTTTTAAGGCAGAAGCTGAGCTGGCTGTCAGGTTCCCTCAACTCCTGAAATCTGTAAAAGAACAGATGTACAACCAGGTGAAGGCCGATCTTCCAAGAGATATACGCAAGGCGAGCCTTTTGATGCGGATAGCTCCCCCGTCACTTCTTGGAAACCTTTTAAAAATCTATTTAAAAGGCCAGATAGCCTCTTTCTCTTTTTCGTACGTAGGAGAAACAGTATATGATTCCTCGTATTTCATGGATAATAAAATAATCAACATGTTTCACATGCCAAGAGTTCCCGTTCCTCCGGGAATAGGAATCTTTTTTCAAAAGTCAAAAGAGAACCTCAATGTAATTCTTTCCTATATTGACGGGATGCTGACAAGCGAAGAGACCGGGAAAATATTTGAATTGCTGAAATTCCGCCTAGGGGTGGAATGAATGATTGAAATATCCTGCGATATCCTCGTTGTCGGGGCAGGTGTTGCAGGAATTCCGGCAGCTGTTCGGACTGCGCGTGAAGGTGCACATACGATAATTGCGGAAAAAAACGGTTTTCCCGGCGGAACCGCAGTAAACTGCATGCACCGTTATATCTGCGGATTATATCCTTCAGGCCCATTTCTTCCCGACAGTACCTTAAACGGGGGAATTGCAGATGAAATATGTGCGGAACTTGGAAAACTTGCCCCAGGAACAAAACCTTTAAAAATGGGCAAAGTCCATCTTTTTCCGTTTTCAACAGGTAATTTAATAAGTGTCTTAACATCATTGAGTGAAAAGCAGGCAAATATTGAAATTCTTTATAAAACAAATATTGTTTCTGTAAAAACGGAATCCGGCAAAATAAAGCGCGTTTTTGCACGAGGAATTAAAGGAGATCTGCAAATATCTCCGAAAACCGTAATTGATTGCAGCGGAGATGGAGCTGTAATATGTTTGAGCGGAGCATCATACCGGATTTCTCCATTGGAAGAACGCCAGCTTGCCGGCTTCTGCTTTAAAATAACCGGAATCAAAGACCCCGGAGATATGTCACCGGTCAGTGTTCCATATTATATATCGCAGGCTGTTATAGAAAAGAAAGTTCCTCTTTATCTTAAGTACACGAAATTTTATAAGGGTGATACTGAAAATGAAGGGTATTGCCTTATAAGTATTCCTTCCGGTAACAACCCTGAAAAAACGGATGAAGCCGGACAATATGCCGTAAAAGTGCACGACATTCTGAAAAGGAAAATCCCGGCTTTTAAGGATTCGGATATTTCCGGTATCTCCTCTGTGATTGCAGAACGAGAAGGTCTCAGGATGAAAGGAGAATACACACTGACTGAAGAAGATGTTCTTTCAGGACGAAAATTTCATGATGGTGTCGTAAAAAATGCTTGGCCCATAGAGCTGTGGAACAAAGAAAAAGGCCCGACATACAGGCATCTTGAACCCGGAGCGTGGTATGAAATACCTTTAAGATGTTTAAAATCAGATGACATAAAAAATCTCTATTGCGCAGGAAGGTGCATTTCGGCATCTCCTGAAGCTCTTGGATCAACACGGGTCATGGGAACATGCATATCCCTCGGTGAACAGGCAGGGCTTGCTGCGGCAAAAGATCTCGATTTGTTATAAGGATTAGTATATGAAAGTTTTACTTGTTAAACCAAACCCTGAGCTTCTGGTGGCAAAGCGGCTGCAGGAGGGTTTTCTTCATCTTGAGCCCCTTGAGCTTGAAATAGTTGCAGGCGGGGTACCTGATAAAGACGATGTTTTAATTCTTGATCTCAGCGTTGAACGCGAGCCGATCAGGGCTTTCAGAAATACTTTATCGGAATATTCTCCCGATATAGTCGGTTTTTCAGGATACAGCACAAATGTCGATGCTGTTAAGAATCTCGCAAAGACGGTCAAAGATTTCAACCCCGCTATGGTTACTGTTGTTGGAGGAGTTCATGCGACACTTCTCCCCAAAGATTACGCGGTTAAACAGATAGACATAATTGTCCGGGGTGAAGGCGGAACCGTAATGCGGGAACTTGTACGCAGGTTCAAAAACGGTGAATCCCTCAATTATGAAGACCGCGCCCTTTCTCCGCAAGACCCGTTGTTTAATGAAAAAGCCGAACCTTCCCCGCCGGTATATCCTTCGGCAGACGAGATACCCCGTCCGAGAAGGAATCTTGTGAACAGATCGAAATACTTTTGCGTCTGGACTTCAAGTACGACAGGAAGGCTCGACACAATGTTCCCGAGAGTAGCAAGCATGCGCACTTCAATCGGATGCGCTTTTTCCTGTTCTTTCTGTGTTATACCGCATCTTATGCACGGAAGATACCTACAGAGAAGCCCGGAAGATGTTGTAGATGAGATAGAACACATTCATGAGGAGCACATCTATTTTGTAGATGATGAGATGTTCCTGAACCCGCCAAGAGTTAAAAGAATAGCAGAGCTTCTTATTGAGCGCGGCATTAAAAAGAAATACATAAGCTGGGCGAGAAGCGACACCATTGTTAAATATCCTGAAGTTTTTAACATATGGAAAAAAGCCGGCCTCGATCTGGTCTATGTAGGCCTTGAGTCGATGGACAAATCACGCCTTGATGAATACTCAAAGAGGACAAATGTTGAAACAAACAGAAAAGCAGTGGACCTTTTGCGGGAATTGGGAATAACCCTTCATGCCGCCTTCATTGTTCATCCTGACTTTACAGTCGAAGATTTCAGGCGGCTTGAAAAGGAAGTTGCCGATGTATGCCCGGCAGAAGTAACATTTACGGTTCTCTCCCCTTCTCCAGGGACAAAATTCTGGCATGACAACAAACACAGGTTCATATGTGATCCCTACCGATTTTATGACTGCATGCACTCTGTGCTTCCGACCCGGCTCCCTTTAAAACGATTTTATCAGCATTTCGGAAGATTAAACAGTCTTGCATTGCGAGCAAACCCTCTGCGGGTCAACAAAATCAAGGTTCCATTAAAGGATTTATACAGGGCGATTTCGGGAGGCACAAAATATATCTTCTCCCTATACAATATTCACAGGGATTACTTGCCGGAGAAAAGCAGGTGAACATATTTGAAACAATAAAAAAAGAGACGGCCGGATATGGCGAAAAAACAGCGGTTATAGAGAATAATCAGAGCATTTCATACCGTGAACTTATATCTACAGCTGAAAACCTGGCTTCCCGGCTGAAAAATAACGGGATTAAACCGGGAGACAGAATCGCCCTGCTCTGCAACGACTCCATTGACTACATCATTATAAGCCTTACAATACTTGCGATAAAAGCGGCTGTTGTTCCGGTTTCATCTTCTCTTTCATGGGATGAAACGGATGCCGTTTTAAACAGGATAGATGTCAATGGCCTCATTTTTGACAAGCGGTCTTATTCCGGGACGGATGCAGAGCCTTTCTTCTCAGGGTTTAACGGCCGCGGGGAATTTTTCCTGCTACGCAGAAAAGCAAAGGATCTTCTTCCGGAAGAATATTATGCTCTAAATCCTGCATTCATAAGATTCTCTTCAGGCACTACCGGCGCAAGCAAAGGCGTTCTTCTGTCGCATGAATCGATAATTGAAAGGACGGATGCCGCAAACAGGGTGCTTCGCATAACTCCTGATGATATTGTCATATGGGTGCTTTCCATGAGCTATCACTTTGTTGTAACCATTCTCCTTTTCTTAAGAAGGGCTTCAACCATTGTTCTTTGCGGAAATGCATTTCCTGAATCGTTTATTGAGAATATAAAAAACAGGAAAGGGACATTCACATACGCATCTCCCTTTCATTATCATCTTCTTTCCAATTCAGGCTATATTCCGACGGATCTTTTCTCCGGTGTACGCATTGCAATTTCTACGGCGATGAAATTGCCGCAAACAACGGCAGGTGAATTTTACGACAAGTTCAAAGTTGAGCTTTCCGAAGCTTACGGGATAATTGAAGTCGGACTTCCATTTATAAATCTTTCGGGAAATCCTGCAAAAAGAGGTTCCGCGGGAAAGGTTCTGCCCGATTATGATATAAAAATCGAAAACCGGGATAAAAATGGAATCGGGGAGGTGCATGTTAAGGGGAAAGGAATGTTCGATGCCTATTTCTCCCCTTGGCAAAGCGGAACAAAGGCCATTAATGACGGGTGGTTTAATACCGGAGACCTCGGAAAAGTTGATGATGACGGTTATCTGTTTATTTCCGGCAGAGATAAAAACGTAATAAATTTTGCGGGCATGAAAATATTCCCCGAAGAAGTGGAATATATATTAAACCGGCATCCGGCGGTAAGGGAATCTCTCGTGTACGGTGTTTCTCATCCACGATACGGAGAACTCCCATGTGCAAAGATAGTGTTTAATGAGGGAATAAATTCCGGATTCGACATAAATGAAATCCGCAGATTCTGTTACCCTCTCTTAACATCATATAAAGTTCCAAAGGAGATTCTTCCTGTAAAAGAACTTGAAAAAACTGCGAGCGGCAAATTAAAAAGATGGTGACAATCCTGATGTTCTGTAACCATCTTGCCCTTTTTTTCTCATATAAAATGAAGGTGATTTTTTAAAACAGTCTAAAACAATGAACATAATAAAGAGGTGGTTATGCCGATGTACGAATATAAATGCGAAAAATGTTCACGATCTTTTGAAAAGATAGTTTTTGCAACCGATAGCGAACCTGTTTCATGCCCGGAGTGCGGAAGTAAAAAAGTAAAAAAGCTTTTAAGTTCAACCAGTTTCATAGCATCCTCCGGCTCAACTGCTTGCTCTCCGGCAGCTTCAGGCAAATTCTCCTGAGCAAAATAGTTTATGCGGCAGTTTGCCGCATCAGATTACCCTGACAGACCTTTTAATAATATGTTATGCAAAGCTCTCATGTTATAAACGGAATAGAGTCATGACATTTGCTATAATCAATAAGATGGCCAAAGGGAGATTTTATGGAAAATCTGACGGAAGGATATCCGGTAGTAATAGAAATTCCAGTCGCCTGGGGAGAGATGGATGCCTTTCAGCACATAAACAACATTGTCTATTTCAGATATTTTGAAAGTGCGAGAATCGCTTACTTTGAAAAACTGAAGCTTCTCGATCTGATGGACAGGACCGGCATAGGGCCGATTCTATCCTCCACCTCATGTAAGTTCAGGATTCCTTTGAAATATCCCGATAAAGTGCTTTCCGGTGTGCGGGTGACAAGTATCGAGGAAGACCGGTTTATCATGAATTATATTGTTGTCAGCACAAAACGTAAAAAGATGGCTGCTGAGGGTGATGGCGTTATAGTAGCCTTCAACTACAGGGAGAACAGGAAGACCTTGATACCTGAAGAACTTAGACAGAGTATCCTGGATATTGAAAACACAGCAAAGAACAAGTAACCGGCAGAATTCATACTTCATACAAATCGTTTCATTTCTTCCAGATATTCCGGATAACGGGACAGGTAAAAGGAAAGCGCACGCGCAAAATCGGGGCCTAGGACACCGTTTATGAACATCTGGCTTATTTCCTTTTGCCTCAGAAGAGTAAACTGTGAGGTTACCCAGATGTGGCGCTCTTCCTCTGATATTGAACTCATTAACTGGTTGATAGCACTCCTGGCACGCGGCTGATACATCCAGAAATACAGCGCGTCAAGGGCATGGATGCAGATAATCTTTTCCATAACCTGCGCTTCAGCATTGGCTTTTTCCTGAAATTTCTGGGGATGCCCAAGCAGTTCTATCGTATTGGTCTCAGGGAACAGGAGTTCTATCTGTGCGTAGATATCCATAAGATCAGACAGCTTTTTCCGGTATTCCCGGAAACGGGTCCGGATATTAGCGTAACGGTCCGCCGTGCCTTCTATGATACCGGCCACAATATCCGAAGCTGTCTTGGAAATAATTGCGGCCCATTTCTGAAGCACGCCGACTACAGCCTCTACCCCGTAAGCAGCAAGTATCGATCCGGCAGTATAATTAAGAAGCACGGCTATTGGAATAGACAGAACAGTGCGAAAAAAATTTCCGAAAATCGCAGCTTTCGGTAAACCGCGGAATGCATTGTGACTTGAGAGATATACCCCATTGGTTATTGCCATAACAGAATATAAGAGAACCGGTTGGGTAGCTGTTGTAATATCAAACATTCTGTCCAGGATGACAGTTTTTACAAGATAATCCAGCAATGGAACCGAAAATCCTGTAAAAAGCAAAGAATCGGCGGTTCGGTCCCAGTTTACATAGGCATTCCACCTGAGCAGTGGAGATCGACGAAAACCGCCACCTCCCAGAACCGACTGAAGAACATTGCGGATTCCCGTGATACCGAACCAGATGAAAGCTCCGAAATAAGACAGCAGCCACCAGTCCTTGGTAAGAGCAAATGTGGCGAATGCCGGCACAAATCCGATAAAAACCTTTAACAGGTTTTTTAAATGGGAATTAACATAAGTCCACGGAATACCCTTCTTTTCGTGACCGGAAACAGGAGGCTCCAGATACAGATCATTGATAATGACCTTTTCTGTTCCGCCAAGCGTTATTACATTTCCTTTTTGAGTCATGCGGGTGGAATTACCCAGCACTTCCCAATCCTCCTTTTGTGTATAACCTATCCAGCGTATGAAGGGCAGGGATTCGGCAATATCCAGAAACGTTTTGCTCACGTTATCACGGGCAAGGAATGTATGACGCTTGCGGACGTAAAATAAAATGGGAATAATGTCCCTGCCTGCACCTACATCTTTCTTTATCTGTTTCCGTGCTCTTCGCGGCAGAGTTTCAATAACTGCGAGCCCCATGCCGTGAGATCGACCGGATCGTCCGGTAGAGTCACTTCCAAGGCGCGCTTTGAGTGGTCTGATCTTATACATAACCTGAAGATTAATTATATCGTGGAGGATGGCAGTCAATTTTTCGACCTGCTTTTTCTTTTCAGGAAGATTCCTGGACTCCACTTTCTGGATGATCTCAAGGATCAATCGCTTCAGGGCTATCGGACTCTGTTCGTTGATAGCTTTCTGAAGCTGCCCGATGGCTTGAATATGGTCTGTTTTACCGGCAGCCCAATCCTTCAGGTTAAAGAGCTCCAGTCTTGAAATTCTGCCGTCGCAGTCGTAAAGCAACTCGAGCACTTCTTCTACTTCAACATTGGATAGATTCAGTGTAATCCGGTACCCTGACTGCAGAGCGGCCAGGCGGTCGATAAGATCTGCCGGGGAGAGCTTCAGCATTTCCGGAACATCCGAATCATCGACGGGTTCTGATGGATTTGGAATATCGGGGTTGCTTGAAGGCTTGAGGTAGTTGGCAATCAGAACTTCAAGATCGAGGTGGTTCATATCGTCGAACCACTTTTTAATCCGGTCGCGTTCATAAGTGTCGGTTGTGCAAAAGGCTGAACGGAGTTGTTCGGCCTTATTATACAAGGCATCCAGAATTTTCTGATGAATAAATTTCTCCAGATGCAGTGTCGACTTCTGGCCAATACCGACAAAAGAAAGGAATTCTTTTTCATCCACAGGTTCAAGATCGATGTCGTATGAGCCCCTGAAGTCTGATAAATGTCTTAGATTAAAGGCTCTGAGCAGTTCCGTCACGTAAGCCTGCTGGTAAGCAGAAACCTTTTTCCCTTCATCCATGAGCCTCACAACCGCCGGCTCTTCAAGAAAGCAGAGAAATGCCTGGGAGTCCGGGAATCCCCTTGGAACCCAGATAAGATTTACATACTTGTTTCGAAACCGGGAAGAAAATTCAATTCCTATCCGTATGTCGATATTCATTATACGCGCAGCTTCAATAAGCTCGGTCGCAAAACGAGGTTCAATATAATTGTAGTGAACAACCCTCAGGCGCCTGATACCCTTTATCCACGCATCCATTATCAGGTGAGTGGAAGACTTGCGTCCCTTTGTGTTTACGTCATGCACGTGATCGTCAAATGAAATCTGGTTCCATTCTTCCGGCATTTCGAGAAGATGATATCGTCTGAGCTGCCTGCGGACAACCCTTGGTTTGCCCGAGACGGTAATACGAAAGTCGTGAGCCAGTTCGAGTTGTTGCCTGTTATTGTCCCTGGTACGAACGATCTCCTTCATGATTTGCATCAGTACCCGGGCAGTGTTTTTTGGCATCGGACCTTCGGCTGTATCCAGAACTTCGTCGCGTAAAGAGCGAAGCGCGCCGAGACGGTCATCCACTCTTCCAACCTCGAGAGAGGTAAGCAAATGGACCATTGCATATGCGATCCGCATCCTTTTAGTTTCGGCCATTTCTTTAATGCCATGAGGATGGAAATAGCCTGAATATTGCCTGCGTGCATATTCAAAATCCTGGCCTCTCGAAAAAGCATCGTTAACGATACGAATAAGCCTGTAATCTCCACGGTCGAAAAGGATGCGGCTGTGCCGCAGAGAGGATGGCTCAGGTCTGCATATTTTTTCGATTTCTTCTATTTGTGATTTATTTATCAAGCTGCCGGTTTTGCTCATAACTGTATTGTGCCGATTGTAATTGGACAGTTTTATTTATTCTTCTTATCCCGCTTTTCCTGCTTCTTTTCTTTCAATGATTTGGCCGGCTTTTTTTTGGTGTCTTTTTTTATGTCCTTTGATTTTGACATGGTTATTTCTCCTTGAATAAAATTAATGACATTAATGTTTAAGGTTCTTCTCCCAATTAGTTGGGAGAAAGGGGTCCAGGTGGAGATGATCCATTTTTTTTAGACTCTAATGCCAGCCGCAGCTTTTCTGCCAGATCGCTGGTTGGTGCAGGGGTTGCGAGCTGTGTAAAATTTTTCCAAGCGCCTTCTTCTTTTGCATCTCCTGGAGCAAGGGTGATTTTCCGGTCATGGGGATGGATCTCCTCCACGGTAACGGCAATAGGGTCTCCTGCCTTCATCTGTTCGATCAGTCCGGGCTTTTCGGCTCCGCTGAATTTCGATTTCGGGAGAAGCCCTGTAATACCCGGAGCGAGAGAAACAAAATAGCCGAATTTTTCTTTTTTTTCCAGGACACCGATGACGACCTGGCCAACGCTGAATCTTTCCGGAACTTCCAGCCACGGGTCTCCCAGAGCATCACGGAGACTGAGAGATATCCGCCGCCCTTTCGCGTCAACTTCTTTTATCATAACCGAGACCGTTTCGCCCGGTTTAACAACATCTCCCGGATTAATAATCCTTTTAAGATAGCTCATTTCGCTTATATGGACCAGCCCCTCTATACCAGGAGATATTTCCACAAAAACGCCAAAATTCATACACCTGGTGACTTGCCCGCTCACCTTCATTCCAGGATGAAAATTATCTGTCACTTTATCCCACGGATCCTTATCAACCTGTTTCATGGACAGGGATATCTTTTTCTGATTCTTTTTATCCCCATCCGCTACTGAAAGAACCTTAACCAAAACAGCATCATTGGCGCTCACAATCTCCTCGGCTTTTTCCGCTCTTGACCAGCTCAGTTCAGAAATATGAACCATGCCTTCGACACCGGGAATAAGTTCGACAAATGCCCCATAAGGCATGACTCTTGTGACTCTACCTTTATAAATATCACCTGCTTTTAATGTAATGAAAAAAGCTTCTTTATTTTTTTCAATAGCCATGGCGAGAAGTTTCTTGCGTGAAACAATTATATTCCTGCCCCCTTCTCCGAATTGTGTAATCAAAAACTGGAAGGTCTGTCCCACGTAATCTTCGGGTGTTTCAGTATAGTTGACATCGATCTGGCTGATGGGGCAAAAGGCGCGTCTCTGAAGTATCTCCACATGGAAACCACCTTTGCAGGTTGCGCTTATTTTTCCTTCAACAGGAATCGCATTTTCAAATGCGTCTCTAAGAAGTTCAAACCCTCCGATACCAGAGATAGCTCTTGAAAGGCGTATTTCATGATCATCAACTCCCACCACATAAAGCTCAATTTCATCGCCTTCAATAAAGGGCATATTCCCGTCACCGTCCAAAAGTTCAGCCCGCTCAACTGTTCCGTCAACCTTTGTTCCCGTATCCATAAAAACCGAATCTTTTCCTATGGAAATGATCTTACCTTTTATCCTGTCTCCGATCTTAAGATCGTCTTTCATGCCGACACTGTACGATTCGAAAAGCTCGGCAAAACTCCGGTCATCATCGTCCTTGTTTTCATCATCAAAGTTTTCTGACATGCTCTTGCTCCAA
Source organism: Desulfobacterales bacterium (assembly GCA_046485065.1). GTDB lineage: Bacteria > Desulfobacterota > Desulfobacteria > Desulfobacterales > RPRI01 > RPRI01. The sequence goes on from JAWOHP010000121.1 coordinate 52,617, forward strand.
AAATTAAAAAAAACTTTTTAAACCTCAACAACACTAAAGGTCAATATTCAACACAATATTTGCCGGATGAAGGAGGTGGGTCGATGTAGGAGAACTGACCGAAAACAGACTGACAGTTGATCTCATTTTTCATTTCCCTTTCCCGGGTAGGCAGTTCCATCGGCTTTGGAGAAAAACCTTCCGAAGGCTTTTTATCTGTATAAAAAATGCCTATCGGCTCTTCCGTAAGTCCTAAAATCTTAAGAAATTCATTCAAATCTCCCTGCTGTTTATCTGCCATGTCACCTCCTGCTCCCGCTGAAGTTATACTTTGCCTTCGCTTCAAACAGCCACAACACTCTCATAAACTGCGGCTTTTGATGAGGCATCAATAGATACAACGGCAATGAATTTCTATTCCTGAAACATTTTATAGCAAAATCCGGATAAATATGAAATGTTTTATTGAAGCTTCCCACAGGAAACTGTTTGAACCAAAACAGTAAACACTGATCTCGCTACTTTCGGCTGGGCTATAGAGCAAATTAAAAACAGATTGCGGATAAACTTAATATCTGTTATCCAACACATCGTTACGTAATTAGGTCCCAATCCTTAAAATCGGCAATCTGAGGGAGGATGTTGTGCCTGAAATAAAATTTGATCCGGAATTATGTGTCACCTGCGAGACGATCGATTGTCTTATGAAATGCCAGTATATAAAATTTGCCGGTATAAGCGAAGCTAAAGCCGAAAAATTAAAGATCAACGCCGGAGAAATGAGCCATGTGTTAGATGAATGCCTGACCTGTTATGCATGCCAGGAGTATTGCCCGTACAATAACAATCCTTTTTATCTGCTCGTTGAGATGCAGGAAAAAAAGGGGATTATGCCGGCACCCAGGCCGATTCTTGAGGAACAGCTCAGAATGATGAGCCCGAGGGGAAGAATCACACCGCAAAAAGTTCGTTCTCCGGTTATCAATATGTGCTCCTTTCCGATGCTTGCCGGGTGTATCCGGGGAAATCTGTTTGAGGGTGCATCTGTTGTTATGGGGAATGATATATTCTGTAATATCATGTGGCTTCATTTTGCAAAGAACTCCGTAATCAGGGAGCGGGTTCCGAAGATGATCGACAATATAATGTCATTTTATCTGACGGATTCAAAAATTGACGAGATGGTCTGTTTTCACGATGAGTGTTACGGGACATATACCAGCGTGGCGGACGCCTTCGGAATTTCAGTGCCGTTTAAACCAATTCATCTGTTTGACTACATTAACCGCCGCCTGGATGATTTATCGGACAGGATTAAGCCGATTAATACAAAAATCGCATACCAGCGGCCATGTTCGAACCGCTTGTCGCCGGAGACAGATAAGATGCTGGATGATATTTTCAGGAAAATAGGCGCTGAAAGAGTACCCCGAAAGTATGACCGGGAAAATGCGTTATGCTGCGGAGGAGTCCCGCGTGCCCAGCAGCGGGATGAACTGGCTGACGAGCTGGTGGAAAAAAACATCAGCGACATGCTCTCTACCGGCGCCAAATATTGCGTGTTTAACTGTCCGTTCTGCATGGCAACGCTCGGACAGGAAGTGGCTGAACATGGATTAATGCCGATACTCGTGAGCGATCTTGTCCTGACTGCACTGGGAGAATAAACCGATGAATGATTTCATCAGGCAATTAGCCGAAATTACGGGACCGGGATTTGTTTCCGGGGAGCCGGAGGAGCGCTATCTCTATTCCATGGATCAGGGAACCATGCCCCCTGTTTCGCCCGACGCAGTAGTCATGCCGGGAAGCGCTGAGGAAGTGCAACAGATTATGCGCCTGGCAAACAAGTATAAAGTCCCAGTTGTGCCCATGGGGGGAGGACTGGTGCTCTCAGGGCTAACACGGGCACTTCATGGCGGCATAATTTTAGATATGAAGCGGATGAACCGTATCCTTCAGGTCAATCCTAAAAGCCGATATGCGGTTATTGAAGGCGGAGCTTCCGAAGGTATGCTGCAGGCGTATCTCAAAAAGCATCATCCGGAACTCAAACATTCCATGCCTGACGCCCCGCCGATAGCTACTTTGGCAGGAAATATCTGCATTCATGGATCAGGCCATCTATCGGTTCTGGGCGGATTTCATTCGGATATGCTTACAGGAATGGAGGTTGTGCTGCCGACCGGCGAAATCGTGAAGTCGGGATCATGCAGCGTCTCTACGGACTGGTTTGCGAGGGCGCCGCTTCCTGATCTCTCCGGGCTTTTTCTTGGATGGTCAGGAACCACGGGCGTTGTGACTAAACTCGGAATTAGACTTTTCCCAAGTTATGCTCACAATGATATGCTCATTTTCGTATGTGAGGATGCGGACCTGATGCCTGACATCATTTCCCGGATGACCGGCGTGCAGGTTGCGGAAGACATGACACCCTGGATGACGCCGAAACCGGAATGGGCCAGAGGCTTTCTGCATATAAACATCAGCTACGGTGCGCACAGTAAAAAGGAGCTTACTTTCAAACGTAACCTGCTCCAGGCATCCGTAAAGAAATATTCCGATCAGAAAATCGCTGGTTTTCTCCCCATGCCGCCTCCCCAAAAAAGCAGGTTTTTAAAAATACCTTCGTCCGACCTGGTGACATTTGCCGATCTCAGAAAGGGCGGCGGATTCGAATATGTCGGAGCGATCATGGCCATCGAACATTTCGCAGAGGCCTATCGTGCCGGTCTCAACATCGCCCGGACATATAACGTGAGCTATTCCATGGGCGCAAGAATCATAGGAGCAGGTCATGCCATGATGTTTTTTTACGCATATGCCTTTAACCGTGCTGATCCGGAAGATATAAAACGGGCGCAGCACGCGCTCGAGGCAACCAATACAGCGGCTCTTGAAATCGGTGGGATTCCGTGGAAATCGGAATTGCCCGCCCAGAAACAGATCATTGATAAAATGGATCCCGGCACATTTAATCTGATGAATAAGATCCGTTCCGTGCTGGATCCTAATCATATAATGAATCCGGGAAACTGGGAAAAGTGATTAGCCATGCTTCATGAAGAGATACTTCACCGATGCTTTCGCTGCGGATACTGCAAGATGCCTTCAAGCTATATCGATTTGAATTGCCCGTCTTACCTGTCTTTCCGGTTTGAAACCTATTCACCGGGAGGACGCATGTGGCTTCTCCGGGCATGGCTTGACGGGAAGATCCAGTCAAGTAAGAGATTTGCAGAAATAATGTTTTCCTGCACCTCATGTGGCAACTGCACTGAACATTGTCCGTTTCCCGGTTTCAAAAGCCTTTTGCTTGAGACTTTTACAGCGGGCAGAGAAGCTTTTCTGGATGGCGGACTCGTACCTGCAGGAGTGAGGGATTATCTGACACATATGCAGCTTCACGGAAACCCTTACGGCCTGTCTGGGAAAAAGCGGGCCGACTGGGCCGCAGGGACGGAGATCGCACCGTTTACTGACCAGGAATATCTCTTTTTTGCGGGCGACGAAGGCTCCTATGATACTCGCGGCCAGGAGATAGCCCGTTCAGCGGCCAGATTGCTTGCAAAGGCCGGCATCTCTTTCGGCATTTTGTCGGCAGATGAGAATTCCGACGGAAATGATGTCAGGGCCTCCGGAGAAACAGCCCTTTTTGAAGAGCTGGCAAAAAAAAATACGGATCTCTTTAATAATAAAAATGTAAAAAAAATCATCACGCTGTCCCCACACAGCTTTAATACGTTCAAAAAGAACTATCCTGGGCTGGGAGGGAATTATCAGGTGTTCCATTACACCCAGGTTCTATCATTTAACATGGGAAAGCTGAGATTCAGGGAGAACCCTGATTCATTGCTGGTGACATATCATGATCCCTGTTACCTTGGTCGCCATAACATGGATTACTTCTCACCACGTATGATGCTCTCGGCCGTTCCCGGTATTAAAATCACAGAAATGGATCGCAATAAACAGAATGCCCTGTGCTGCGGAGGCGGGGGCGGAAATCTTTTTACGGATGTAATTCCGTCCGGCAATCAAAGCCCTGCTAGTTACCGTGTCCGTGAAGCGAAAGACACAGGGGCATCGATTATTGCCGTATCATGCCCGCTTTGCGCTATTATGCTGGAAGACGCAGTGAAGTCAGAGGGGTCGGACGATAAGTTGCGAGTCATGGAAATATCCGAAATCATAAATGACCGTATCATGTAATTAGCGTACTGGAGGAGGTTTCCATGGAGCAATGCACACTAACTCTGAACACCGGGCTTCGCGGTGTAACCGTTGCCAGCACTAAAATCAGCGATGTTATCGGTGATCAGGGGAAACTGATCTACCGCGGCTATCTGATAAAGGATCTGGCCGAGAAAACCGGCTTTGAGGAAATTATTCACCTGCTGCTGTTCGAAAAACTGCCCAACCCCGAGGAATTGGCCGGTATCAAAAAACAACTGGTCGCAGAGCGTTATCTCCCCGATGAAATGATTGCTGCTCTTAAAACCCGCCCGGTCAAATCGCTCCCCATGGATATTATGCAGGCGGCCGTTTCAATGCTGGCCAACCATGACGGTGATGTAACCAATCGGACCCGTGAAGCTGTACTGCGTATGGGTATTCGTTTGATTGCGAAACTGGCTACAGTATTGGCGGCATGGGAGCGAATTCGCACCGGGATGGAGCCGGTGGCTCCTGATCCCGACCTTGATCATGCGGCCAATTTTCTTTACATGATGTCCGGCAGGAAACCGGAACCGGAAGTAGTCCGTTTTTTTAATGAGACACTGGTTCTGCACGCTGAACATGCCTTCAACGCTTCAACATTTGCGGCCCGCCAGGTGGCATCCACACATGCCCACATTTACTCTGCTGTTGCGGCCGCTATCGGATCGCTTTCAGGAGAATTGCACGGAGGCGCCAATGTTCGCGTTATGCGCATGCTGCTTGATATAGGCACCGTCGATCGTGTCGAAAAATATGTGAATCGGATTTTAGATGAGGGCAAATTAATTATGGGGTTGGGACATGCGGTGTACAAGACCGATGATCCGCGGGCTCATATTTTAGCCCCCATGTCGAGACGCATGGGTGAGATGGCCGGTGATACAAAATGGTACGAGATCTCGAAGGCGCTTGAAGAAAAAGGGAAAGAAGCTTTCAAGCGTCGCAAGGGAACTGATATTTATGTGAATGTCGATTTCTACAGCGCGTCTTTATACTATTCCATGGGTATACCGGTTGACCTTTACACCCCCCTTTTTGCTATTTCGCGCGTCTCCGGATGGGTTGCCCATGTTCTGGAAGAGCAGTTTGCAGAGGCAGCTCCAAGGGCAGTTTTATATCGACCTGAATCGGACTATGTTGGTGATTATTGCGGGCCCGATTCGTGCGAATTTGTTCCCATCCATAAACGTTGACACAAAATATCCGTAACATAACGAACCCGTTGGAACTCTTAATATGCTCTCTTAATGAGCTTTTTGGGGATTTTTAAATCACTTCGCTAAATCCCAAGAACTCGGGCTAACGCCCTCAGACAGCTTGTGATTTTTAACGCTCAGTAATTTAAAAATCTATCTCCCAAAAATCTCAAATCCGTTCGCATATGACTTCCAACTGGTTTATCAAAATTAACGAACTCGTTGGAAGTCAGAATTCGCCTTTTTATATTATTCCCGCGGAAGTGGGACAAGTAGTGAAGCACTTGCGCTATCCAGTCTTTTCAGCTAGTTTTGGACTCCCGTTTTCACAGGAGTGACTGGATTTTCGACTTTATACGAGAGCATCAAAATTGACCGACGGGAAGAGGGAAAGATTTGTGTGCGGGATAAATCTGGCGGCAGAAAACCGGTTCATGAAATCCTGATTCACATTCAATTCTATATAAGTGATGCTGTTTCTGATAGCATCAATTTCATCAATTAAACCGCAGTTTTTTAGAAGCATGGAAGCACCTTCAAGAGAGCTGTTTCCTATTGATTTATAGGCACCCTCTGGAAGATCCGGTATCATTCCAATTATTATTGCAGAGCGTGGATTTATGAGGGAGCCAAAGGTTCCCGCGACATAAAAGGTGGAGAGCTCAGAAAGAGAAATTCCGACGTAGGATGATATGGTTTCAAGTATGGTGTACATTGCCGCCTTGGATCTTATGAGGCTGTCGATATCTGCCTGACTTATTGAAAGATCGTTGCCCCGAGGCGATTCATTCGCCGGAACAAGAACGAAGTGTTTTAATCCGTCCTTCTCCTTTAGTCTTCCTTTACATGCCACTGGAACAAATTTGCCGCGTATGTCTATCATGCCGGAGAGAAAAAGAGCAGCCGCAAGGTCTATGACCCCGGATCCGCATATGCCTATGGGGGGAAGCTCTTCAATTGTATGAATTGAAAAAAGTCCTGTTTCTGAATCCATAAAGACTTTATCAATTACTCCCGGGCCCGCCATCATGCCCATCTTTGTGACCCCTCCTTCAAGAGCAGGCCCGGCAGCACCGGCGCAGGCAACAAGCCAGTTTTTATTTCCGATGACAACCTCGGCATTTGTCCCTATGTCAACGAGGATAGATGTATTTTCACCGCGGCTTAATCCCGAATATAAAATTCCGGCAACAAGATCTCCGCCGAAATAACTTCCTGTATTCGGGAAGATAAAAACACCCGCTGATTTATTTGCCGTTATTCCCAATTCGCTGGCACTTATACATCCAGGTCTGTTTGTGACCGGTATATAAGGTTCCCGGATAATCCAGCGGGGATTTAACCCGAGAAAAAGATGGGTCATGGATGTATTCCCCGCCACGGAAAGGAGATATATGGCGGAAGGTTCGATTTCGCAGGATTTGCACAGTTCCGCTGTCGCCCGGTTCAACCCTTCAATTATCAGCCTGTTGAGCTCACGGAGCCCGTTCTCTTTTTCGGCAAAATGCAACCTTGTTAAAATATCAGGCCCGATCGATATCTGGGGATTGATGAAAGAGCTTTCAGCTAAAGCAAGGCCGGTTGAAAGGTCAATCAGTCTTAACACAACGGTGGTCGTGCCAAGGTCCACAGCAAGGCCGGTCAACCTCTCCGTGTTATCGGATGATATTCCATAAAGGCGCCATTTTTTATGATCTTTAAAAAGAACGCAGCGCAAATTATAGTTGCTCTTTCTTAACAACTCCGGGAGATCTGAAAGAACAGACAGGCCGATATCGACCATTTCTGTTTTGAGAATGGCCATTAACGCTCTTTCCAGCCTGTCCGCATCTGCAGTGTTGTCTTCTATGGAAGGGGGTGTGACAGAGATTCTTTTTATCCAGCCGTTTTCAAGTTCTGACATTTTCCTTACTCTACATAAGATGTTCCACTTCAGCAACAATTTCTCTTATGATTTTTCCTGCATTCCCCTTTATCAGGTAGTCACTTATGCTTCCTGTAAGAGGGGTGTTTTCAGGATTGATTTCAATTACTTTGGCTCCTGATTCTTTTGCTATGACAGGCATATATGCTGCCGGCTGGACGAGCGCTGATGTTCCTATAACCAGCATTATATCGCATTCATAAGAAACCTTTCGTGAACGCATAAGGTGTTGGGGAGGTATCATTTCACCGAAGAAAACGCAGTCCGGTCTTAAAATTCCTCCGCAGGAACATTTGGGCGGAATCTCATTAAGGGATATTTTGAAAGTCTCGATTTTTTTCCCGCAATCAAGGCATTTCTGCCATGCAAAGTTGCCGTGAAATTCTATAACGTCGCTGTTTCCGGCCATCTGGTGAAGCCCGTCAACATTCTGGGTGATAATTACGTTCAGTATTCCAAGCTTTTCAAGTTTTGCCAAACCATTGTGCGCGTCGTTCGGCCTGGCTTTGTCTACAATATCTTTCATCTCCCTTATAAGAATGTTCCAGACTTTTGCGGGATCTTGCAAAAAGGCGTCAATATGCGCGAATTCCATTGGGTCAATCTTTTCCCATAATCCACCCTTTCCGCGGAAAGGAGGAATGCCGCTTTCAACAGATATGCCGGCGCCTGTAAGAGCAATAACTTTATTTGACTCTGCAAGGTCGTTAGCTGCTCTTTTGATTAGATCATCCATAATAATGTTCCTTATTTTGATGCTGTCCGGTGTTTAACCAGAGCTTCCAGTTTTTCTTTCTGTTCCTGTGTCAGCTTATAGAATCTGAGTTCCACTCCGCGAGGATTTATGCTTACAACTTTTGCATTTGCCATTACAGAGTATCTCCCTTTTATGTCTGAAACAGTTAAAACAACTTTCTGACCGATAGTAAAAAATTCTGCTGTTTCAACAAAAAGTCCCTCCGCAGTTATATTGTTTATCAAAACCCTTCCTGAACAATCATCCGTGTCATATTCGATGACAACAGGCTGCACAGACTCCTCTTTCATGCCGGTGCCTTCCTTTGAGTTTCCGGTTGTCTTCGGAGAGCCTGGAACTTTCAATATCTTCAGAATAATTATTGTTATATTATCCTCCCCTCCGCGTTCATTCGCAAGGTCAACAAGGATCATGCCTGATTCTGATGGCAGGTTGCTTTTGACAATTTTCGTTATCTCTTCAGGTTTTACTTTGTCACTAAGGCCATCGGAACAAAGTACAACTATATCACCAGCTAAAGGTTTGATTTCACGAAAATCTGGATCCACACTTTCCTTGTTTCCGATAGCCCTGGTAATCATATGTCTGAATTTTTCAGAGAGTGGTTTAGCGCCGGCCGGTGCGGAGGCTTCATATTCTGCCATTGCGGTGTGAGGTACCGACAGCAGGCTTATCTCATCTTTCCGGATAAGATAAATCGGGCTGTCTCCAACATTTGCCGCGATAAGGGCATAAGGAGTCAGGAAAACAGCCGAAACCGTTGATCCCATTCCACTATATTCTTTTGCTTTTGTTGATAAATCGAAAACCAAACGGTTTGCTTCACTAATGCTTGATTTAAGCCATGCTGCCTCTTTCGAAAGATTATGATAACCTGTTTTATTGCCCGGAACATTTCCTTCTGTGTATTCGCTCATCATCTTTTGTATGATGTCCGCCACCATTTTACTGGCCACTTCACCGGCCAGATGTCCCCCCATTCCATCAGCAACAACATAAAGGCGCAGGTTGTCATTGATGAAGTATGAGTCTTCATTGCCTTTTCTCTTTCTCCCAACGTTTGTTATTCCTGACGATTCTACTATGATTTTTTCGTACTTCATTATTCTAATTTTACCGATTAAATTTGATATAAATGGTGCGGGAAGCTTTGGATTACAAGCTAAAAACCATGTCGCACGAAACACCGAAGCAATCGATATTCTGTTTTTTTTCGGCAGCGATTTGCCTGCATACTTCAATCAATGCATCCATTTCACTGTCTGATCTTTCCGGATTGAGGTGAAACAGTCCAAGTCTTTTAACTCCTGCCTCAAAAGCCAAGGAAAGAGCCTGAGAATATGTTGAATGCCCCCATTCCTTATGAAGGTCATATTCTTCAGGAGTGTATTCAGCATCATGAATAAGAAGATCGGCTTCGGCAGAAAATTCTTCATAAGATTTTACAGGAAGGCCGCCTTTGTGAATAAAACCGAGTTCATTATCGGTGAGAAAAATGAAAGTTTTTCCATCTTCAGTAAATTTATACCCGCTTCCGTTGTTCGGGTGGCTTAAAGCTATAGGGGTGATTGTTACAGAACCTATTTCAAAGGTTGTCGGGCATGCGTCTGCATAAACTATATTTGCTTTAAGGTCGGAGTATTTTACAGGAAAATTGGGTGGAGTCATCACTTTTGAAAGTATAGTTTCAACGAATTTACTGTGAAATGGGCATTTGTGCATAATAAATTCGGAATGGCTTGAATATAAAGGTTTGAAAAAAGGGAAGCCCATCAGGTGATCCCAATGAGCATGTGTAAAAATAAAATTGTATTTATACAGGTTCTCTTCGACGAGCTGATTGCCGAGTCGCCGGATTCCGGTTCCGGCATCTATAATGATTATCTCTCCACTACCGGCCCTGATTTCAATACACGTTGTGTCTCCGCCGTATTTCAGGTAATTTTTGCCGGAAACAGGAACAGACCCTCTAGATCCCCAGGACTTTATATGCATATCGATTGCCTTTCTTAAATTAAAAGGTTTTACCGAAAAAGGTGTTCCATATGCCGTTACAATCCCATTTTCGCATTATTTTAACAGGAAGTTTTGATAACTGGATCTCAATCTCTTGCGCTTCTCTTTTTAACAGCCCTGACAATATAAAACATTTTTTATTCAAAAAACCAGCCGACCGGATAAGAACCTTAATGATATCATGGTGGATATTGGCGATTAACAGATCTGCAGGGAGTTCCACGTAATCCTGTGCCAACCCCTGTATGGACAGAATTCTGTCCTCCATCCCGTTTAGAAGGAAGTTCTTTTTGGCTGTGTTAACAGCGAGATAATTGATGTCGACTGCAAGAACTTTTTTTGCACCTTGATGCGATGCTGCTATTGCGAGAATCCCGGTGCCTGTCCCTAAGTCCAAGACTGATTCAATTTTCTCATTTGAAAAGGCCATTTCGAGCGCTTCTATACAGTCATGAGTTGTCGGATGAGTCCCTGTGCCAAAAACGACACCCGGGTCAAGAATAATTTTATTGTTTTTGTCAATATTATCGGAAAGTGTCCACGGTGTGGTTATTACAAAACGGCCTATATTAAACGGAAAGGAAATTTCTCCGTGCCACTCGTTATATGTCATCTGATAATTATCTATCAGTTTCAGTGCAGAATGGGTTAACAGGATTTCATCAATTTTTTCGCGGGATGGTGTTTTAAAGAAAAGAAAAGAGAAGTTATCTTCTTCCCAGTTGCCTATAAAATCGGCGCCGAAGATTCCATGGTCTGGATTTATACGGCCTTCAAGGTAGTAGATGTAAAGATCCTTGTAAGGAGTATTCTCTGCCATGTTCATTAATCGGGTTTTTTGCCCTCTTCCTTCAGATTTTTATTTATCTGGTCTATGTACCATTCCATCGGGTCGAGAAGAGTGTAACCCATTTTCTGAAGTTTTTTCTTTACGGGACTTATGTTCTGGGTCAAAAGGTATGGAAATACGGCGCGCTTGCCTTCATCCCAGTATCTCGCAACAAGAATGCTGCCGAAAGACACATTTTCTTCAGTAATGGCATCGACTATTTTCTTCATCTGCCCGAGCTTTTCTTCAACGAGGATGCATAAAAGGGTTCCTGGTTCGCCTATTCCCAGAACGTTTACGAAAGCTCTTAGCAGATCATCAACCGAAATAATACCCTTAAGCTTTCCCTTTTCATCAACAACTGGGAAAGCGCCGACCTTTGTTTTGAGAACAAGCAAAAGGACATCCTGAATTGTGTATGAAGGAGAGACGGTTACGGGATTTATTGTCATAATATCCTTTACCTTAAGATTGGAAATTTTTTCCTTTTCCTTCTCCTCGCAGGATTCATAATCATGCAGAACATCAGATGGCAGGGCGCTCCTTATATCCCGGTCTGTGATTATCCCTATAAGCCTGTTATCCTCCTCTATAACGGGAAGATGCCTGATGCAGTATGCAGCCATCTTATCTTTTGCTTCAAAGATTCCGGCATCCTTATCTACAGTTACAACATTGCTGGTCATTGATTTGCTGACAAACATATTACCCTCCAACGCCTCGTTTCTTGAGCTCTGCAATCAGTTCATATGGAAAAGTCACATAAGTTACCCTGATCAATAACACGCTATTCCTTTCCAAGTCCGGATGCAATAACAAACATTTGCATTCCTAACCATTTATGTTTAAAAGAATTTCAACATGATTCCTTGCAAGCTCGGGAAGTCTGGCTAAAGAATATCCCCCTTCCAGAACAGAGATAAGTCTTCCTTTCGCGTATTTTTCAGCCATGTCAAAAATCTTTTTCATTATCCAGGAGAATCCTTCCGTGGAAATCTTTATATCCGACATATCATCATCAATATGAGCATCAAATCCTGTTGAAGTTATAACTGCTTCCGGCTCAAATCTTTCGAATGCGGGCAAAAGATCATTTTCGATGAGTCTTTTATAATCTTCATCACCCCAGCCTGGCAAGGCCAGAGAATTTTTTGTAAAACCATATCCTTCACCTGTGCCGTATTCAAATTCACGGCCTGTTCCCGGATAGGCAAATGAAGGATGCTGATGAATCGAATAGTAGAAGACCGTCGGATCCTGTTCAAATATGTGCTGGGTTCCGTTACCATGATGAACATCAAAATCAACAATCATCACCTTTTTAATTCCGCATGCCTGCTGAACATATTTTGCCGCAATAGCAACATTATTGAAATAGCAAAAACCCATAGCCTTGTTTTTCTCGGCGTGATGGCCCGGGGGCCTTACAGCACAGAAAACATTATCCAGATCACCCTTCATTACAAGATCCGCGGCATTTAATATTCCTCCGACTGCAAGAAGGGCTGTTTCAAATGTAAATGTGCACATCTGGTTATCAGGATAATCGAACATTTTTTTCCCGGAAAAACAGAGCTCCTCGAAGCGGCGGATATAAGACAAATCATGGACGGTTTGTATCCATTTCATATCTGCCGGTTTTCCTTTAAGCATAGTAAGCTTCGAAAGAAGGCCGGCTTCTTTTATTCCATTATAAATGCATGTTAATCTCTCGGCTGTTTCAGGATGGTAGGAGCCGGTATCGTGTAGCAGGTAAGCCTCATCGTACAAAAAGCCTGTTTTCTTCATATGTTGCTATATCCTCATATGCATCTATTTGACTATATTGTCAAATATTCCAAAAGCAGCTTTTACAACGCTGTTATCATAAGGCAATTCTATTGTCGGGCGTCCGTTCAAATCATATTCGTAAAGAGTTTTATCTTCCGGAATTGTTCCTGCAAGGTTGATGCCTGCTTCGTTGATCATACTTAATATATCTGAAGACGGATTTTCTTTGCATCGGTTTATTATGATATGGCTTTCACCTACACCAATTTTCAAATTTTTTGATAATTCGTTGATCCTTAATGCTGCCTGAAGACCTCGCCTTGATGTGTCTGAAACAATAAGGAGGATATCGACATTTTTTGTTGTAAGCCGGCTGATGTGTTCCATTCCGGCTTCATTATCAATGACAATGTAGGGGTAATTATCCGTCAGGCGTTCAAGAAAACCTGTTAATAGGGTGTTTGCCGCACAATAGCAGCCCGATCCTTCAGGTTGTCCCATTACCACAAGATCGTACCCCGGAGCTTCAACTACAGCCTGTTCAAGCTTCATTGACATGAAAACATCCTTGGTCATTCCGCCGGGAACAACCCCTTTTTTCATCTCTTCTCTTGCGCTTCCAAGAGTTTCGCTTACGGATAATCCCAGGACTTCGTTAAAATTGGCATTTGAATCGGCATCTACGGCAAGAACTGGTGTTTTCCCCCTGTCTGTTAAATATTTTATCAGCAGCCCTGAAATGGTTGTTTTACCTGTGCCTCCTTTTCCGGCGAGGGCAATAGAAAAAGGCATATGATCGTGAACTCCTTTATGTTATTGAAACTCCCATTGCGGGAATTATAAATATGACGACAATTTTAGGGTACTTAAAATAGATAGGGCGAACAGTCAAGCAACTTTTTAGCTTACGGCTAACGGAATGGTTCAACTATTCAATATCGCAGGAAAAGGCTTAAACTCCTTGCAAAAGAAAAGACCGTATGTTAAGAAATAACAACTTGTATAAATTATAAATACTTAAGAATTATCTCAAAATTGGATAATGGAGCTGGAGGATTCAAGGGGTCAAGGATTCAAGGGTCCAAGTGAAATATCTGTTTAGGTTCAAACTGCTAAATGTTGGAGGAAATTGGCAACGTAGCGGTTACAAAAGTTCATGATATTAACGGTAACAGACAACAAATTAACAGGGGGGTATCACAGATGGATTTTGAACTTAACAAGTCACAGAAGGAAATTCAGAAAGCGGCCAGAGAATTTGCAAAAGGAGAGTTTGATAAAGAACTTGCCCTTGAACTTGACAAAAAACATGAGTTTCCCAGAGATATCTGGAAAAAGGCAGCCGATCTTGGTTTTATCGGCATCCATTTTCCTGAGAAATATTCAGGACAGGGACTTGGAATCATAGAAAACATTCTTGTCGCAGAAGAGCTATGCAGCAAGGATTCAACTATCGGAAGCTGTGTCGTCCTTTCAAGTTTTGCCTCCGAATGCATTTTGCGGTTTGGCAGCGAAGAACTGAAATCCAAATATCTTCCCATGGTGGCGGAAGGGAAGATGCTGTCGGCCGGAGCATTTACTGAGCCTGACCATGGTTCGGACATTACATTCATGAATACTTCTGCTGTAAAAGAGGGAAATGAGTGGGTAATAAACGGGACAAAGACCTTCATCACCAACGGCGGAATCGCAGGATTTTTTACCGTTCTTTGCCAGACAGATTCTGAAAGCAAACCCACCCATAAGGGAATAAGCATGATTCTGGTAGATGCGGACAGCAAAGGAGTTACGACATCAGACGTCGGCCACAAAATGGGCATTCGCATGATGACTACATCTGAAGTTGTTTTTAAAGATGTACGTGTTCCTCTTTCAAATCTAATAGGAAAAGAAGGGAAAGGATTCTACCAGGTGCTTGAGTTTTTTGATGAAAGCAGGATTTTAATTGCAGCCCAGGCGCTTGGAATAGCGCAGGGAGCCTTTGACAGGGCAATCTCATACGTAAAGCAGAGGGAGCAGTTCGGGAAGAAAATAGCTCAATTTCAGGTTACCCAGCACAAGCTCGCAGATATGGCTACAAAAATCGAACTTGCAAGGCTTATGACATACAAGGCGGCATGGAATTATGATCAGGGAAGAATAGATCCGAAACTGACCTCAATGGCCAAGATGTACGCGGCGCGAACAGCAGTGGAAGTTGCTGATGAAGCTATTCAGCTCCTTGGAGGCTATGGATACATGACCGAATATGAGGTTGAGAGATTCTACCGTGATGCAAAAATTACCGAGATTTATGAAGGAACAAAAGAGATTCAGAAAAATACAATCGCGAGCGCACTGCTCGGAAAGTTCAAATGATTTAAGCCTTATAATAGTTGTCAGAATAGTGTTCCGATTGGAGCAATTCAAATAGTTTGGGCATGTGTGCATATGCGAACCGCAGTAAATTTGTCTTTAGGCTTTGATGACGCCCCCAAATAGACTGCAAAGATTAAACAGGCGAAGACTATAACCGGCTTCGTGGGCTATTATCCACTGGGGCTGCATGGTTTTCATGGATGCGGATATGCCGCCGTTGACGAAGGGTTTGGTATTATTACTGCGGAACGCATACGCACACATGCCCAAACGGAACATATTTACTACATTCACTACAATCGATTTATCCGGGTTTAAAAACCCAAATAATCCAGCAAAGGAGGTTCTCATGCTTGATCTTGTGAAAAAGGCGATGCTGACAGGAGTCGGATTTGCCGTTAAGACTTGGGATGAGGTTGAAAAAATAGCGAAAGATATGGCCAAAAAAAGCAGAATGTCTGAGAAGGAAGGGAAGAAATTTTTAGATGATGTCCGGAAGAAGTATGACGAGGCACAGGAAAAACTGGAGACTAAAGCCGAAAAAAAGATTAAAGATCTTCTGAAGAGAGGAAACATCGCCACAAGCGATGATATAAGATCTCTCAAAAAGGAGATAAGTGAGCTGAAAAATAAGATCAAGGGAGCTGATTCGGAAAAATAAAGCCGGGGCCTCAAACATGCTCAGCATAAGGAAAATTGGAGTTATAGGGCGGACATACCGTCATCTCAACCGCTACCGGCAGATACTCACGGTTCTTTTCAGGTACGGGTTCGGAGACCTCATAGAGCTTCTGAAGATAGAGCAGTATATTGAAATAGGTCTTCAGATGATTTCACGAAAAAAGCGCGACAAGGTTGATAAGCTGACCAGAGCGGAAAGAATCAGAATGGCTTTCGAAGAACTTGGCCCCACCTATGTCAAGTTCGGCCAGGTTCTTTCCACCCGCCCCGATCTTGTTCCGGTTGACTTCACACAGGAACTGTCAAAGCTTCAGGATGAAGTCCCACCTTTCCCTTTTGTTGACGCAAAAAAAATTATAGAATCGGAGCTCGGTGTTTTGCCGGTTGATTTGTTTGAATCTTTTGATGAAACTCCGATCGCGTCTGCTTCTATCGGTCAGGTATACATGGCAAAGCTCAAAGACGGAGAAGAAATTGCCATAAAAGTCCAGCGTCCCGGAATCAGGAAAATAATAGAGGTCGATCTTGAGATAATGCTTCATCTGGCAACTCTTATGGAGCGCCATGTTGAGGAGATGGATCTCTACCGTCCTGTCAGGATCGTAGAGGAATTTGCCAGAACCCTTGAGCGGGAAATCGACTATACGCTTGAAGCTTCCAATATGGAGAGAATAGGGAATCAGTTCCTAAACGATCGATCGCTATACGTTCCTAAAGTATACCGCGAAATGACAACGGCTCATGTCCTTACCATGGAGTATATAGACGGCATAAAAGTTTCAGAGTTAGGGCGCATCGATGAAGCCGGACTTGACAGAAAATTAATTACGGCCCGCGGCGCCGACATTTATCTTAAGCAGATTTTTGATCATGGTTTTTTTCACGCTGACCCGCATCCCGGAAATATATTCGTTCTCCCCGGGAACGTTATCTGCCTGCTTGATTTTGGAATGACAGGATTTGTTGACCGCCAGACAAGAGAAGATTTTGTTGAACTGATAGAAAGTGTTATCAGCCAGAGCGAGACAAGAGCGGCCCAGATTATATTGAAAATTACCACGTGGGACGAACTCCCCGATGCTCGCCTCCTTGAAAGAGATGTAGCCGATTTTATGGGAGAGCATCTTTACAAACCCCTTAAAGATATCAAAATCGGAAAGCTTCTACAGCATCTTCTTGATGCAACTTCACGCCATCGCCTGAGAATCCCACCAAATATATTCCTTATGATGAAGGCTTTAAGCACTGTCGAGAGTGTTGCTGTTTCACTTGATCCGGAGTTTGATATGATCAGCCATGTTGAACCGTTTATCAGGCGCATACGACTTGAAATGTTTACGCCCCAAAGGCTTTCCGGGGAAATAATGGGGATTGCTGCGGAATCATTTAACTTCATGCGTAAGTTTCCAAAGGATTTACTTGAAATCACAAGACTTATGAGGAGTCAGAAACTTGGATTAAAGATAGAGCATAACGGCCTTGATAATATGCTTTCAACCCATGACAGGGTTAGCAACAGGATATCCTTTTCAATAATAATTGCCGCCCTTATCATAGGATCGGCAATCATACTCGCTTCAGCAATTCCACCCATGCTCTACGGGGTGTCGCTTCTTGGAATAATAGGGTTTGTTGCTGCAGCCATGATGGGGGTATGGTTGCTAATTTCCATGCTGCGAAAAGGAAAATTGTGACGGCTTTTTTTAATAAGAGCTCAAGGTATAATTATACCACCGTATATCCCGGGCCCTCTCCGCCTTCCGGGCATGTCCACTTTATATTTCTGTAAGGATCTTTAATATCGCATGTCTTGCAGTGGAGGCAGTTTGAAAAATTAAGTTTTAGTCGTCGTTTCATAGTTTTTTCGTCAGTTTCAATTTCATAGACGTTTCCGGGGCAGAATCTTGTGCATGGAGACTTGTATTTTTCATAACATTCGTTGATACATATATTGGTATCATGGACTATTATGTGGCAGGGCTGGTCTTCTCTGTGCATTGTCTTTGAGAGATATACACCCGTGAGTTTGTCGACATACAATGTTCCGTCAAAGACTTTCTTTTTTGTTTCGGAATCAGCCTGGCCTGATTCTTTTATCTGCTTAAGGGTCGTGCAGTCATCTTCCGTGGATAGTCCGTCTCTTATGCCCCGGCCTTTTGTGAAATACTGGGCTCCGAGATGGACGAATTTGGTAATGCCCTTTTTAGCAAGCGCCTGGGCAAAATTTCTCCCTTCAAGCATTTCTTCATTAAGCCAGCTTTTTTCAAAAAGAGTCTTGTAAATGCTCAATGTCTCTGCGTTGAAACTGTTTTCCTCAAAAGCGCTTATAATTGCCTCAGCGGCCAGCATACCGGATTTCATTGAAGC
>JAWOHP010000023.1:0-5090 GCA_046485065.1 Desulfobacterales bacterium
GTTTCTGTCGCAATATTGGCCTGTATCTCGTTCATATTTGTTTCGATCTCCTTTCTATCGTTAGTATAGAATTTCATTTCTGGATAATTAGTGCCTGAACGAAAACTCCCCTCCCAGCGGGAGGGGCGGGGGGAGGGAAAGATAACTCGCTGATATCATTAACCCCCACCCTGACCCTCCCCCGCTGGGAGAGGGAAAAATGGACTTTTCGTTCAGGAACTAATTATTATATTGTGATAAAAATTGCATATCACTTTCAATTTGGTTACTATGACAGAAAATTGAACCATATTAAAATGATTTAAGCCTAACGGACGTTTTTTACGCCCCTTTGGATGTCTACTAATTTTTGTTGACAACTATTCAAACAACAGCTTCATCTCGGAGCGTTATGCTTCATGCAGTGCACTTGAAGGAGGTCACCAAATGTTAACTGAATATATTCAGGCGGCACTCCGCCATGCAAAATACGAAATTCTGCCGGATGACGGTAGTTACTATGGTGAGATCCCGGAATGTAATGGGGTTTATGCAAATTCAAACACGCTTGAGGGATGCCGTGAAGAACTTCGTGAAGTTTTAGAAGAATGGGTTCTGTTCAGGATTCACAGAAATCTTTCTTTACCGGCAATTGAAGGGATTGAACTCACCATTAAGGAAGTAGCCTGATGCCTCCTTTCCGACCTGTAAAAAGAAAAGAACTGATCCGTTATCTTAAACGGCTCGAATTTCAGGGGCCATATTCGGGAGGCAAACACCAGTTCATGATAAGAGGAGAGATAACTATAAGCATCCCTAACCCTCATCAAACCGAGATAGGCAGAAATTATCTTGCAAAAATCCTCCGTCAGGCAGGAATCAGCAAGGAAGAGTGGGAAAAGCTATAAAGATCCAATGCATTAGCTATCGCCTCGGCCCACCCATTTACTTCCAATTAAGATCATAAATGCTCGAGCATATTTCATATCTCAATCAAGATTTGTCATTCGGCACTGAATTTCCGGACGACGAAGAATCTTTTCAGCCTGCCGGCACACTCTGTCTTTTTACCCCGTTGCTGTCATTCTGAGGAGGCCGGCACCACCATTTATCATTTGGTACTGAGTTTCCGGCCGACGAAGAATCTTTTCAGCCATGATTATGCTGCGAGTCGCTTCCTCAGAATGACAGACATAAGAAATTATTTTCATATCCGGGAATGAAACCTCAAATGTTTCATGCTCACCCGGCTGAAAAACTCCTACAGCCTACAGCTTTTTTCTCCCCAAATATCAGGAATTAAGTACCCCTTTATAAGTTTTTATCTGTATTTATCATTCAAGCTTTTAAGTTTATGATCAGCTTTAAATCTGAAGGGGACAAACATTAAAAATAAGCCGTCACAAGGAGAAAGAATCGCTATGATTTTTAGAGACATCCTCGAAGTTGAAAGAACCATCAGAGGTTTGAATGAAAACCTCAGAGACAAACCCAGAGGTTACAGGACTGAATTAAAAATCAAGGACCGGGCTTTCTCTGTAATGAACGATCATTACATCGAAATTATTCTGATTGATCCTCAAAAAAAACTTCTTGCCTATCGTCCGCACCTTAATGGATCATCAAATAATAACAATAAAAAATGGTTTTTGGGAGATTACAAGAAAGCCATCAAAGATGCCTTTGCCTGGAAAAATAAGGCAGAAACAAAAAAAGATGAGACGGATAGATTTCAGAGTCTCAATGAAGATACCAAAGATCCTGAATACACGTTAATGGGCTTCTTTTAAACAAAACCGCATGAGCAAAGCCGCTGAATTCTGACCTGTCCGGGTGAGCCGGTAATTTAATTTGACAAATTAATGATAAACTTCTATAAAAGCAGGTTATGAATATTTCGTACATTTTTTCTTTGTTTTATAGTTTTGACGGTTTTATCATATTGATTTGCCCGCTATTATTTCTCCTTCAAAAATTTGCGCGCAACAATGCATCTGTTTACCTGACACCACCCTGATGATAATCCTTTCATTCGAGTGCAAATCGGCAGGATTCATCTTTCAAATCTCCGGTTAAATTTTTTCATAACATTTAAGAATAAAGATATGCAAAACAATAAGGAAATCAGTTGCCGTCGAACCTTCGGTATCATCAGTCATCCGGATGCCGGAAAAACGACCCTTACCGAGAAAATGCTGCTCTTTGGCGGCGCCATCCAGATGGCAGGATCGGTCAAAGCCCGCAAGGCCAGCCGTCACGCCACCAGTGATTGGATGGCCATCGAACAGGAGCGCGGTATTTCGGTCACCAGCTCGGTGATGAAATTCAACTACCGCGATTACGAGATCAACCTTTTGGACACCCCCGGCCACCAGGACTTTTCCGAGGATACCTACCGGGTACTCACGGCCGTAGACAGCGCGGTCATGGTCATTGACAGTGTCAAGGGGGTCGAAACTCAGACCCGCAAGCTGATGGAAGTCTGCCGGATGCGTAACACCCCCATCCTGACATTCGTCAACAAGCTCGACCGTGAAGGCATGGCGCCGCTCGATATCCTGGCTGACATCGAGGAATCCCTGCAGATCGAGTGCGCACCCCTTACCTGGCCTGTCGGCATTGGCAACCGATTCCGAGGCACCTACAATCTTTACCGCAAGGAGTTGATCCTCTTCACTCCCGGTCAGGAGCGCAGACCCGACGACGTGATCACCATTCGCGACCTGAACGAACCGTTGCTGGATGAAATCCTGGGCGAACAGGCTGGTGAGCTGCGCGAGGAAGTGGCGCTGCTGGAGGGGGCAGCCAACCCCTTTGATCTGCACGATTTTCTCAAGGGCAGCCAGACCCCGATTTTCTTTGGCAGTGCGATCAACAACTTCGGCGTACGTGAACTGCTCGACACCTTTGTGGAAATTGCCCCTGCCCCCTTGCCGCGACCAACCACCACCCGAATGGTTATGCCTGAAGAAAAGGCATTTTCCGGCTTTGTCTTTAAAATCCAGGCCAACATGGACCCGGCACACCACGACCGAATCGCTTTTCTTCGCATCTGTTCGGGCCGTTTCAGACGGGGGATGCGGGTACGCCATCACCGTTTAGGCAAGGATATAACAATAGCCAACCCGATCATTTTTATGGCCCAGGATCGAACCTTTGTTGAAGAGGCATGGCCCGGTGACATCATCGGCATCCATAACCACGGTACGATCAAAATCGGCGACACCTTTTCAGAAAATGAGCCACTCAATTTCACCGGCATCCCTAATTTCGCCTCAGAGCATTTCCGGCGGGTTCGGCTTAAATCACCACTCAAGGTCAAACAGCTGAACAAAGGCTTGACCCAATTAGTGGAAGAAGGGGCAGTGCAGCTTTTTCGTCCGCTTCTGGGCAATGAATTTATCATGGGAGCGGTGGGAGTGTTGCAGTTTGACGTGACCATTGCTCGGCTCAAGGCCGAATACGGCGTTGATGCCGTTTATGACCCGATCGATTACACCACCGCCCGCTGGGTAAGCTGTGACGACAGGAAACAGCTGGCGGCCTTTGAAAAGGAGAACCTACCCAACCTGGCTCTTGATGCGGAAGGAAATCTGTCCTATCTTGCCGACAGTGAATGGCGTCTCAAATTCGTGGCCAAGCAATGGCCGGAGATCAATTTTTTTAAAACCCTTGAATGTCAATAATTCTTTTTTTTCATTTTGTGAGTTTATATGCACTCAAAGCAAACAAATTTAAATAAAAAGGAGATAAAAAAATGAAGTGTCCGACTTGTAAAGACGTAAACCTTGTAATGACAGACCGCCAAGGCATCGAAATAGATTATTGTCCGGATTGCCGTGGTGTTTGGCTGGACCGTGGTGAACTGGACAAGATAATCGAACGTTCAAGCACACCACCAACACGGCAGAACTACGAAGAGCGGGGATCAGAGCAGTATTCTCATGGATCGAATGCCCCCTACAAAAAAGAAAAAAAGCGCAAAAGTTTCCTGGGTGAACTGCTTGACTTTTAGGCTTACTTTATAGCATTCACTTCCCTGTCGGGCACCGCTTGTTACTGACTCCCCGGAAATGAGCGTTGCCCGGTTTTTTTATGAGGAATACGTTCATGAATGCAGTGATTGATAAACAATGGCACCACCTGCCGGCAGAAGAAGTTGTTGATCTTCTCGACGGCAATTCGGAAAAAGGTCTTGATGCGTCAGAAGTCAAGTACCGGCTGGAGCATTATGGCCCCAACAAGATTACCTCCAGGAAGGAAAAAGGGCCTTTGCAGCGGTTTTTTCTGCAGTTTCATCAGCCGCTCATCTACATATTGATCGCAGCTGGAGTTGTTACCGCCATTTTTCAGGAGTGGGTGGATTCAGGCGTTATTTTTGGGGTGGTGCTGGTAAATGCCATAATCGGTTTTTTGCAGGAAGCAAAGGCAGTCAATGCTTTGGCAGCCCTTGCTCGAACTATGACCAGCCAAGCGACAACGCTGCGTCAGGGAGAGAAAAAGCGTATTTCATCAGAGGAGCTTGTGCCCGGCGATATCGTATTTCTGCAAAGCGGCGATAAGGTGCCGGCTGATATGCGCCTTATTCAGGTGCGTGATTTGCAAGTTGATGAATCGGCGCTTACGGGGGAGTCCGTGCCGGTTGAGAAAATGAACAATCCTTTAGGGATTGATACGCATCTGGCTGACAGAAAAAACATGGCCTTTGCTTCAACTCTGGTCACCTACGGTCAGGCCACAGGCATTATCACCGCCACCGGTGACTACACTGAGATGGGCCGTATCTCCCAGCTTATCGCCTTATCCCGGAAACTTGCCACGCCTCTTACCCGCAAGATCGATCATTTCAGCCATATCCTGCTTTACGCAATCCTTTTTCTGGCAGTCATCACGGTCGGTGTAGGCTTGGTTCGCGGCAAGCCGCTTTTTGACATGTTTATGGCCGCCGTTGCTCTATCGGTCGGCGCAATCCCCGAAGGACTGCCGGCGGCTGTAACCATAACCTTGGCCATCGGGGTTTCGAGAATGGCACGCCGCAATGCGATCATCCGCAAGCTGCCGGCAGTTGAAACTTTAGGCAGCACCTCAATTATCTGCTCGGATAAAACCGG